>NZ_JBHUWW010000119.1:0-29831 GCF_042669755.1 Kitasatospora sp. NPDC057223
GGGCCCGGCCGGGAGATCCCGGCCGGGCCCACGGCGTCGGAGGTTCAGCGCACCCGGGTGGAGAACAGCCGGGCGGACCAGAACACGGCGGCCACCGTCAGGGCCGCCACGATGATCAGGCTCTGCCACACCGCGCTGTCGTCGACGTGCCCGGAGAACAGCGCCCGCATCCCCTCCACCGCCCAGTAGAAGGGGTTCCACCTGGCGGCGGCCTGCAGCCAGTGCGGTGCCAGCGCGAGCGGCAGCAGCACCCCGGAGAGCAGGGCGATCGGCTGGGCGATGGTGTTCACCACCGGCGCGAGTGCCGAGTCGCTGGGCACCAGCAGGGCGATGCCGTACGAGACGGCGGAGGTCATCAGCGCCAGCAGGGCGAGCAGCAGGTAGGCGAGCAGCAGGTCGAGCGGCTTGATCCGGAGCCCGAACGGCAGCGCCAGCAGGGTGATCAGGACGGCCTGCACCAGCAGTGCCACCACCTCGCGCAGCGCCCGGCCGAGCAGCAGCGCCAACCGGCTCACGGGGGTCACCCGGGAGCGCTCGATGATGCCGGCCCGGAGTTCGCCGAGCAGCGAGAAACCGGTGAACAGGCCGCCGAAGATGACCAGCACGGCCAGCAGGCCCGGTACGTAGATCTGGTAGGTCTCGGCGTAGGTCGTCGCGCCGAGCGGGGCCAGCACCTGCTTGAGCAGCGGGGCGAACAGCAGCAGGTAGAAGAGCGGCTGGATGATCCCGACGGCGATCCAGACCGGGGTGCGGGCCATCAGCAGCAACTGCCGCTGGAAGACCAGCCAGGTGTCGCGGGCGAGCTTCATCGGTGTCCTTGCCTGGGCATGGGTGGTCGGTCGGTCAGTCGGGGGAGTCAGGCCCGCCGGCGGCGAGCAGCGCGTCGAGGGGAGTCAGGCCTGCTGGAGGGAGCGGCCGGTGCGGGCCAGGAACACGTCGTCCAGGCTGGGCCGTTGGAGCTGGACGGTGCCGGGCACCACGCCCGCGCCGCCCAGGGCCAGCAGCAGCTGCGGGATGGCGGCCGCGCCGTTCTCCACGTAGAGCCGCAGGCCGTCCTCGCCGTCGGTGCCCCGGGTCTCCAGCCGGTGCAGGTAGGGCTCGGCCCGCAGGGCCTCGGCGGCCCGTCCGGCGACGCCCTCGCCGGGCTCCAGGCCCACCAGGACGACGTCGCCGGAGATCTCCCGCTTGAGGGCCTCGGGGGTGCCCTCGGCCACGGTCTCGCCGTGGTCGACGATCGACACCCGGTCGCACAACGCGTCGGCCTCGTCGAGGTAGTGGGTGGTCACGACGACCGTCATGCCCTCGGTGCGCAGGCGCCGGATCTCCTCCCAGACCTGGCTGCGGCTGGCGGGGTCGAGGCCCACCGTGGGCTCGTCCAGGAACAGCACCCTGGGGCCGTGGATCACGCCGAGGGCGATGTCCACCCGGCGGCGCTGGCCGCCGGAGTAGGTGCTGCACGGGCGGTCGGCGAACTCTGTGAGGTCGAAGGACTTCAGCGCGGCCTCGGTGAGCCGGCCGGCCTCGGCCTTGCCGATGCCGTACATCCTGGCCTGCAGCACCAGTTCCTCGCGGGCGCTGACGGCGTCGGTGGTGCCGCCGCCCTGGGCGACGTAGCCGATCCGGCGGCGGACTTCGCCCGGCTCGGTGAACAGGTCGGCGCCGGCTATCCGGGCCTCACCGCCGTCCGGCCGGATCAGGGTGGCGAGCATGCGCAGGGTGGTGGTCTTGCCGGCCCCGTTGGGGCCGAGGAGGCCGAAGATCTCACCTGCCGGCACGGCCAGGCCGATGCCGCGGACGGCGTCGACGGCGGTGCTGCCGCGCTTCCGGGACGGGTAGGACTTGCGCAGTCCCTTGGTCTCGATCAACCAGAACTCCCGGGATGGGATGGCTTGCAGGGGCACCTGGGAACCGGTGCTGCGCGCCACCCTAGGGTCTCGGGAGGCTCGGAAACAATGGCCTAGACCAATGGATCTGATGGTATTTCACCCGCCCACGACCGGCCTTGCCGCCCAGCTCATGACCTGTTCACGACCAGTTTCTCCAGTCGGCCCGCCGCCGCGACGGCGCCACCGCCCGCCCGCAGCGAGGCCCCCGCCCGGACGGCTGCGGCCCGGTGCGCGTCCCCGTCCAGGACGGTCCGCAGGGCGGCGGCCAACGCGGCCGGCGAGACCCGCGCGAACGGCACCCGCACCCCGGCGCCCGCCGCCACGACCTGGGCCGCGACGAACGGCTGGTCGTGCCGGATCGGCGCCACCACCAGGGGGATCCCGTACGTGAGCGCCTCGCCGACGGTGTTCATCCCGCCGTGGCACAGCACCGCGTCCAGCACCCCACGGCTCATCAGCTCCAGCACGGGCGCCCGGTCCACGGCCAGTACCCCCGCCGGCAGTGCGGGCAGCAGGTCGCGCGGCGCCGCGACGACGGCCTGCACCTGCGGACCGCAGAGCTCCAGCGCCCGTACCGCCCTGGACAGGAAGTCCGCGCCGAGCCCGCCGGCCAGCGTGCCCATCGTGACCAGGACGGTGCGCCGGCCCGGATCCAGCCGCTCCCAGGGGAACGCCGGATCGGCCGGCCGCTCGGCCAGCACCGGCCCCACCAGGGCGTACTGCTCCGGGAACACCTCCGCGCCGGTGAGGGCGGGGCCGGTCAGCGCGAGCACCAGCTCGCGGGAGAATCGGGGGTCGGTGAACTCCTCCGGCGGCAGCGCGGCCCGTTGCCACAGCTCGCGGAGCCGGCCGAGCATCCATGCCTCCACCTGCGGCAGGGCCCGGAACGGGCGCCCCAGCTCCATCGCCCCGGGAGCGAAACTCGCCCACGGCAGCCCGTGCCGGTGGGCGGCCAGCGCGCCGGCCGGGGTGTGTTGGTCGACCAGCAGCACGTCCGGGCGGTAGTCGCGCACCACCTGGTCGACCGGCTTCGCGGTGAAGCGCGCGTACGGGACGATGAAGCCGTCCCACAGCGAGCGCAGCGCCGCCAGGCCGTGCCCGCCCTGGGGCCGGAACAGCCGGCTGCCGGTGCCGAGCACCCGCGCGCCGGGGCCGAGCAGGGGCCGCAGTACCGGCTCGGAGCCCGTCCAGGCGACCTCGTGACCGCGTGCCACCAGCTCCCGGGCGATCCCCACGGTCGGGTTGACGTGACCGGTCAGTGGCGGGACCACCAGCAGGAACCTGCTCATCCCCGCACCTGCGGGGCGTCCAGGGCCTGCTGGAGGTCGCCGACGGTGAGTGCCTCCAACGCGTCCAGCCCGAGGCCGGCCCGCAGCGCGCCGAGATCGGCGTGCGCGCCGAAGCGCTCGCGCAGCAGTTCCGAGAGGTCGGCGAGTTCACATTCGTCCAGCAGCAGATCGCCGTCCAGGCGGGCCTGCAAGGTCACCAGTGCGGCCCACTCGGGAGGCGCCGAAGCGGCCTCCACCAGCAGCGCGACCAGGTCGGGACGCGCCCGGTCCGGGGCCGGGAGGGGTGGCGGTTCAAGGTCGTTCACGGGGGCTCCACCTGCTCGACGGCACGGGGGCGGTTACTTCGGCGACAGCCCGTGATCACTTGTGCGACCCGCCGGGCGTCGGAATACTAGCCCGCGTGACCGCACTGGAGGCAGTGGCCGTCCACCTACCCCCGCACACCGCGCCGATCGAGGCGGTCGGGGAACGGATCGGCCTGACCCCACGTCAACTTCGACTCTTCCGCCGCTTCCACGGCCTGGACCAGGTACGCCTGGACCCGGACGGGACGCTGCTCGACCTGCTCGACGGCGCACTGCAGGCGCTGCTGCCCGACCTGCGAGGGCGCGAGCAGCACGTCCGGTTCGTGCTGCACGCACGCAGCATGCCCGTCGCCGTGCCCTACCCGCTCAACCCGCTGCACCAGCTGACCGCCCGCTACGGCCTGGCCCACGCCAACGCCTTCACCGTCACCCACCACGCCTGCGCGGTGGGGCTGCTGGCCGTCGACCTGGCCGGCAGGCTGCTCGCCTCCGAGCCCGACCCGGAGGCACTGGCGCTGGTGCTGACCGGGGAGAAGACCTTCACCCGGGACGCCCAGCTGGTACCGGAGACCGCGATCTTCGGCGAGGGCGCCGCGGCCTGCCTGGTGCGCGCCGAGGGCGGGCGCGACCGGGTGGCGTCCTACGCCGTCCGCCAGCGGCCCGAATTCGACGGGCGGCTCGCCGAGAATCCGGATCTTCTCTCGCGCTACCAGCGGGAGTACCCGGAGGTGATGGCGGAGGCGATCCAGGCCGCCCTCGACCAGGCAGGACTAGACCTCTCCGAGGTCGCACTGATTCTTCCGCACAACGTCAACCAGGTTTCCTGGCGGGCGATCTGCCGCCGGATCGGCTATCCGGTCGACAAGGTGGTGCTGGACAACGTGCCATCGGTCGGGCACAGTTTCGCAGCGGACGCCTTCATCAACCTCCACACCGCCACCACACGGGGCCTGCTCAGCCACGGTGACCGCTACCTGATCGCCGCCGCCGGCATCGGAGCCACCTTCTCGGCCATGGTCGTCACGCACTGACGCGCTGACGCACCGTCGGACCGACTGCCCCGGAAACACCCACACCGGCAGACCGCTCGCGCCGCCCGCACCCCTGCCCGCACCCGGGCCACGGCCGGGCAGGCCGGCGGACACAGCCACTCCTCACGCACGACGGGACGGGATACCCATGCCAGACCCCGCGGTCCAGACCGACACCGACCTGCGAGGCCAGGTGCTCCGAAGCATCGGGGACCTGCTGCCGCGCGTACTGAAGCGCGAACTCGCGGAGGTACCGGAGAACGCCTGCCTGTTCGACGACCTCGGCCTGACCTCGGCCGGCACCCTGGAACTCATCCTCGAACTGGAGGAGTCACTCGACATCCAGGTCGACGTCGAGGAGATCGGCGAGGACGACCTCCGCTCGGTCGCCAGCCTGGCCGACTTCGTCGCCGGGCACGTCATCGCCGAGGACTGACCGGATGCCCGGTGCCAGCGCCCCGCCCGTCGAGCGGCACGGCCGGCCACGGAACGGACTGCGCGTCGCCCGGGTCGTGGCCAGGGACTTCGACGGACACTCGGAGACCTCCCTCGACCCGGACCTGCGGGTGTTCGTCTCCGACCTGGCCCGGCCGTACGGGCTGGAACTGCGCGAGGACCTGCTGCGCCGGGGCGTCGGCCACTCGTACGGGGAGATGGCCGAGGAGTTGCTGGCCCAGGCGCTGCCCGCCGGCGAGCCGGTGGACCTGCTCATCCTCGCGTTCTCCTCCCCGGACGTCCGGCCGGGCCGCTCGGCCGCCGTCCACCTGAGCCGCTTCTGCCCGGGCGCGCCGCTGGCCTTCGCCGTCTGCGACCAGGGCCCCGCCGCGGCGTTCACCGCGCTGCGGATCGCCTCCGACTACAGCCGGAGCGGGGCCTGCCGGCGGGCGGTGGTGCTGGCCGTCGAACAGACCTCGCTGCACCACCGGCCCGCCGCACCCGTCGTACTGCCGGACCGGCACCGCGCGGTCGCCCTGGTCTGCGAGCAGACGGACGGCGACGAGGCGCTCGTCCGCCAGTCGTCCGGCGCGGTGGCGGACTCGGCCCCGGCGCAGGTCCGCTCCGAGTGGGCGGCCCTCGGCCCGCAGGCCGCACTGATCTCCGGGCCGGAACTGGCCCTCGGCCCGCAGGCCGCGCTCTCCGGGCCGGAACCGGAACGGGAAGCGGGCCTCGGGCGCGACCCGCTCGGGCCGGTCGTCGAGGCCGGGCCCGGACAGCCGTTCACCGGCGTGTGGACGCAGCTCGCCGAGCGTCTGCCCGCCTGGCGGGCCGAGCGGCGGCCCGTTCTGGTCGCGGACCTCGACCGGCGCCTCGGCCGGCTGAGCACCCTCGCCCTGCCGGCCGGGGTGGCGCCGTGACCACACACCCGGACGCGGACCAGGTCGACGTGTGGGTGATCCCCACCGACCAGCCCGCGCCGGTGGTCCGCCGGCTGCGCCGCCTGCTCGACCGCGCCGAACTCGACCGGGCCGGCGCGGCCGGGGACGCACTGCGCGGCGACCGCTTCACCGTCGTCCACGGCGCCGTCAGGCTGCTCGCCTCGGACCGGCTCGGGACACCCCCCGCCGCTCTGGAGTGGCGCCACGGCCCGCACGGCAAACCGGAGCCGGCAGCCGGCGGCGCCCGGCTGCAACTCAGCTACTCGGCGTCCGGCGCCCTGGCCCTGCTCGCGCTCACCGAAGGGCGGCAGGTCGGCGCGGACATCGAGGAGATCAGGGACGCGCGGGTCGCCGCCCGGGTCGCCCGGCGCTACTTCCCGGGCACCGAAGCACAGTTCGTCGCGGACGGCGCCTCACCCGGCGCGCAGGCCGAACGCTTCACCCGGCTGTGGTGCCGCCGCGAGGCCTGCGTCAAGGCCTACGGCGGCCGCCTCGTCCAGGGCCTCGGCCTGCCGCTGGCCGGCCCGGCCCCGCTGCGGCTGGCGGACGCCGGCCCGCTGGGGCGAGGGCCGTGCTGGGTGCGGGACGTCCCCGTGCCCCAGGGGTTCCGCGCCGCCGTCGCGGTGGACGGCGACCGCCCGTTCCGCCTCCGGTCCAGGCGCTGGACCCCCGCCGACCACCAGATCTCCGACCAGCCCGCCATGGTGTTCCGAACCGCGCACGGAAGAGCAGGACATGACGAACTTTCAGATCACCGTTCCCGAGGGTGACGCGACGCCGATCCCGACCGACGCGCCCGGCGTCCAGCTCCACCCCGCGCCGTTCGAGGCCGTGGTCGCGCTGCTCCGCCGCGGGATCGAGAGGCTGGCGGCCGCCGAGGAGTTCCCGCGGCTGGTGATTCCCCCGGTGATCCCCCGCAGCCTGGTCGAGCGCGCCGGCTACGTGAAGGCGTTCCCCCAGCTGCTCGGCACGGTGCACAGCTTCACCGGAACGGCCGCCGAGTGGAAGGACCTCGCGCCGCACGCCGTCGAAGGCGGCGCCTGGGACTCCGCGCAGCGGGCGAGCGATCTCGTCCTGCTGCCCGCCGCCTGCTACCCGGTCTACGCGGGCCTGGCCGGGCGCGAGTTGGCGGAGCCGGAACGGTTCGCGGTGGAGGGGCAGTGCTTCCGCCAGGAGGCGACCAGCGAAACCGGCCGGCTGCGCACCTTCCGGATGGTGGAGCTGGTCACGGCCGGTACCGAGGAGCACTGCCTGGCCTGGCGGGCGACCTGGCTGGAGGCGGTCGCCGGCTGGCTGCGCGGGATGTCGCTCAAGGTCGAGACCGAGGTGGCCGACGACCCGTTCTTCGGCCCGACCCGGCGCCTGTTCCAGGCGGCCCAGCGCAAGCAGGAGTTGAAGTACGAACTGAAGGTCCCGGTCGCGGACGGACTCGTCCAGGCCATCGCCTCGGCGAACTTCCACAAGGACCACTTCGGTGAGGCGTTCGGCTTCACCAGCCAGGGCGCTCCCGGGAACACGGCGTGCACGGCGTTCGGCATCGAGCGGATCGCCCTCGCGCTGCTGCACGCACACGGGACGCGTCCCAGCGAGTGGCCCGAGGCGGTCATCCGGTCGATCGCGGAAGGGAGCTGACCGGTGATCAGCAAAGTGCCGGTCTGGTATGGACCACTGGACGGCGTCGCTGGTAGCGTCCCGATCCACACCCCGCTGGGACAGGCGAGCCGAAGGGCGCGTGCGACGTGACAGGAACCAGGCGGATCACCGTCCGCTACGGCGGCGGGACGAGCGGCTCGGGACCGCTCACCTTCGGCCAGGACAACATGATCCGGTGCATCCGGCGCGACGACCCCGAACAGATCAACAAGGAGGCCGTCTGGCCGGTGCCGGCCGGCGCCGACCTCCCGGCCGCGTTCGCCGCGCTGCGGACGCTGGCCGAGCGCCACGAGTCCCTGCGTACCGTGTTCCCGCCCGGCCCGGACGGGTTCCCGACCGGTCAGGAGATCCGGGCGGAGGGCGAGTTCACCGTCACTGTCGTCGAGGCCGGCCTGCTGGAGGAGCCCGAACTCGACGCGTTCGCGGACGGGTTGGCACGGGCCGACAACGCCGTGGCCTTCGACCTGGCCACCGACTTCCCGCTCCGGTGCACGCTCGTGACGCGGGACGGCCGACCGGTCCGGATGGCGGTCGTGGTCTGCCACTCCGGGGCGGACGGCGCGGCGACCGCCCTGCTGATCGACGAGTGGCTCGCACTCGCGGCCGGCAAGGAGCTGCCGCCCGTCACCGCGCGGACGCCACTGGAGCTGGCGGCCTCCGAGAACTCGGGCCTCGGCCGGCGGCGCGCCACCGCCTCGCTGCGGCACTGGGAGCGGATCCTGCGCACCGCCCCGCAGGCGGTCTTCGCGGACTCGCGGCTCACCGGACCGCCGGACGCGGTCTCCGTGCTGATCCTGCGCTCCCGCGCGGCGGCCGGGCACCTGGCCGCCGCCTCCCAGCGGACGGGGGCCGGCCCGTCCGTCGTCCTGCTCGCCGCCTTCGCCGCGCTGGTGGCGCACCGGGCCGCACAACCTGACCTGGTGATCGCCGCGCTGTCCGCCAACCGGCACCGCCCGGGCATGGCCGACTACGTCGGCACCCTGGCCCAGGACGCCTTCCTGGCCGTGGACGCCGGCCACGCCGACCTGGACGAGCTGATCGGCCACACCAAGGCCGCCTCGCTGGCCGGGTACTGGCACAGCACCTTCGACGCCGAGAAGATCTGGCAGATGATCGAGGACGTCGCCCATCTGCGCGGATCCCGCTACGCGCGGCACGTCGTCGTGAACGATCTCAGCCTGACCATCCCCGAGGCCGCGTCCAACGCCCGCCCCGCCCCGCAGGCGGACCCCGAGATCGGCTGGTTCCCCGACCAGCGGGTCCCCGTCCGGTTGATGTTCAACATCCTGCGGGTCAACGGCTGTCTCGAACTCGCGCTGCTCGCCTGCCCGCAGGTGCTCGACCGGGCGGAGACCGAGGACTTCGCCCGCGGACTGCTCGCGATCGTCGAGGCCTCGGCCCGCGGCCCGGTGCCACTCGACGGGTTGACCGCACTCACCGGCATCCGGCCGGGGGTCAGGGAGGGCGACTGGCAGCAGGTCGGCCGCTCCTGGATCGACCTGGACGCCGTCCGCGGCCTGCTCGCCGACGTGCTGGGCACGGCGGTCGCGACCCGGGTGGAGTTCACCGGCGGCCGCCTGGTCGCCCGCCTCGCCGTCGCGGCCGGCGGCCTCACCCCGCTCACGGCGCACGCCGCCGTGGTCGCGGCCCTCGGCGGCCGGGACACCGCGATGGCACCCGAGCACTACGTCGTGCACCACGGCGACCCCGCCGCACCTGGTGGCTGGGACGCCCTCCCGGTGCTGGCGGAGGGCGGCGGCCGGGACCCCGGGGTGACCGACTGGCAGCAGTCGCTGGGCTGACCGCCGGCCTGCCGGCGTAAGGGGTGCGGGGCCGGCGCCCCCGCCCCGGGCCCGGCGGCGGACGAGATGCCACCGCCGGGCCGGAGCCGGACGGTGCCTAGCTGAACGGGTCGAGCGTCACGTACGCCTGCTGCGGGTTGCCGTCGTGCACCAGCGACTCGTGGTGGCCCACGTCGTCGAAGGCGAACGCGTAGGCGGCGCCGTCGGCCATCTGGGCGTGGATCTTCCGGGCGTACTGGTTGGTCACCGCGTCCTGGTAGAAACCGGCCGCGCTGGTGTCCGGCTGGTTCGGGTTGGTCAGCAGCGTGGAGCGGTTGTACGCGGCGCAGAGCGTGCGCGAGATCGGGCCGCGGACCAGGTCGTTCGGGGCGTCCAGCAGCTTGTAGCAGCCGAAGATGCTGTCGGAGTCGGGCTTCTGGAACGAGGTGACGACGGCCCCGGCGGTGTTGGTGAAGTTCATGACGTTGCCGGAGACCCGGCCGAAGTACTTCGTGTTCGGCTGGTCCGCGAACGGCGTCACGGTCAGCGTCGACGTGGAGTACTTGCTCCAGACCCGGTTGACGTAGTCGCTCAGCACCGTCGCCGGCAGCGCACCGGACTCGATGCCGTGGCCGGGGGCGAGGGCCCGCAGCACGGTCCCGTCGGCCCGGGTCCGGATCAGGTTGGCCCAGCCGCCCGGCTGGCTCCGGAGCGAGTTGAAGAACCCCTGGTAGCCGCCCGGCTTCAGATGCCCGGTGCTCTTCGTGGTGCCGTCGGGGGCCTTGACCCCCACGGCGTAGGGGGCGGAGAACATGTCGACCTGGGTGCTGTTGAGCCACAGCCCCGAGTCGTTGAGGGTGTACTCGGACCAGTTGAACAGGATGTTGCTGTTCGGGTCGCTGGGGTTCTGCACGGCCGGCTGGACGAGGCCGCCGGTGGCGAGCTTGAAGACCAGCTTCTGGCCGTACGAGAAGTAGATCCGGCCGGAGAACTTGGGGAGCCGGATGGTGATGGACTGGCCGTTGGCCGGGCCGGCGATCGCCGCGTCCGGTGCGGGGGCGGGCGGATTGGCGCCGCCCGGCCAGGCGTGGAACGTACCGCCGGCATCCGCCCAGCCCTGCCGGCCGGTCGAGAGCTGGGTGCCGAGGTCGTAGATGTAGACCGGCTCGCTGCGCCCGGAGTTGTTGGTGAAGGTGAGCGCGATGGTCTCGGGCACCGCCGCCGCGGCCGGGGCGGCCGGGGCGAGGGCGGTGAGGCCCGCGGCGGCGAGTGCGACGGCGACGGCGGCCGAGGTGGCGCTGCGGGTGGCCGGTGCTTTTCTCTTCCTCATCGGGTCAGTCCTTGGGTGGGGGAGTGGGGGGAGTGCCCTCCCGCGTTGCGTGAGAGCGCTCTCAGAATGCTGAGACCGGCGGTGCATGTCAATGGTCTGGACAAGGTGGGATGTGTGACGCCGCCTCGGCACAGGGGGTGCAAGTACCTTGGAAATACGATGCTTTCACCGATCATGCCCCAAAGCTGCACAGGCCGTGAGCGGTCGAGGGCTCCGTCGCGGGGCATCCGGTGACATGAAAGCGCTCTCATGGGCCGGTCCGGCGCGTCCGGGTGCGGTCACGTGCGGACCACGGCAGGCTGGAAGCCGCTGTGTCCGTCCCCGGAGTCCGTCCCCGAATGACATGGAGCGTCCCGTCATGACCGAGCAGCCCCAGGCCCGCCCGCAGGCCCAGATCGGCGTCACCGGGCTGGCCGTCATGGGCCGCAACCTGGCCCGGAACTTCGCCCGGCACGGCTACCGCGTCGCCCTGCACAACCGCACCGAGGCCCGGACGACCGCCCTGGTGGACCAGTTCGGCCACGAGGGCGACTTCGTCCCCAGCACGACGGTGGAGGAGTTCGTGGCCTCGCTCGAACGCCCGCGCCGCCTGGTGATCATGGTCAAGGCCGGTGCCCCGACGGACGCCGTGATCGACGAACTGGTGCCCCTGCTCGACGAGGGCGACGTGGTGGTGGACGGCGGGAACGCGCACTTCCTCGACACCCGCCGCCGCGAGAAGGCCCTGCGCGAGCACGGGCTGCACTTCGTCGGCAGCGGCGTCTCCGGTGGGGAGCAGGGCGCGCTGGAGGGCCCGAGCATCATGCCGGGCGGCACCGCCGAGTCGTACCGGGTGCTGGGCCCGCTGCTGGAGGACATCGCCGCCAAGGTGGACGGCCGGCCCTGCTGCACCCACGTCGGCCCCGACGGCGCCGGCCACTTCGTGAAGATGGTGCACAACGGCATCGAGTACGCCGACATGCAGCTGATCGCCGAGGCCTACGACCTGCTGCGGCACGGCGCCGGCCTGCAGCCCGCCGAGATCGCCGGGGTGTTCCGGGAGTGGAACGGCGGCCGGCTGGAGTCGTACCTGATCGAGATCACCGCCGACGTCCTCGCCCACACCGACGCGGCGACCGGCAAGCCGTTCGTCGACATCGTCCGTGACCAGGCCGAACAGAAGGGCACCGGCCGCTGGACGGTGCAGACCGCCCTCGAACTCGGCGTGCCGGTGAGCGGGATCGCCGAGGCGGTGTTCGCCCGCTCGCTGTCGGGCGGCGCAGAGCTGCGCAGGGCGGCCCGGGGCCTGCCCGGGCCGTCCGAGACCTGGCTCGACAGCGCGGCCTCCGACCGCTTCGCGGGCGACGTCGAGCAGGCGCTGTACGCGTCGAAGATGGTCGCCTACGCCCAGGGCTTCCACCAGATCCAGGCCGGCAGCGCCGAGTACTCCTGGGACATCGACCTCGGCGCGATGGCCACCATCTGGCGCGGCGGCTGCATCATCCGGGCCCGGTTCCTCGACCGCATCAGGGCCGCCTACGACGCCGACCCCGGGCGGGCCACGCTGCTCACCGACGAGCACTTCCTGAGCGCCCTCGACGGCGCCCAGTCCGCCTGGCGCCGGGTGGTCTCGACCGCCGCCGAACTGGGCGTCCCCGCACCGGGTTTCTCCACCGCACTGGCCTACTACGACGGCCTGCGCGCGCACCGGCTGCCGGCCGCCCTGGTGCAGGGCCAGCGCGACTACTTCGGCGCGCACACCTACCAGCGGGTCGACCGGGACGGCACCTTCCACACCCTCTGGGGCGAGGACCGCCGCGAGGAGGAACGCTGAGACCGCCCGGCCGTCCGCGGCCCGCACCCCGGCCGGCTCCCGTTGCTGCCGCCCGGCTCGGTCCGGAGTACCGCTGAGCAGGGCGGACCACCCCGTCCGCGCGTTCCGCGGGACACCGCCGACCGGGCCCAGGGACCTTCGGCCGGTCCGGTGACGTGCGGATCTGTGCTAGACCTGGGGTAATCGAAGGGGCCCACGTGCACCAGCTCAACCTCGGAGTCATGGCACAGTCGCGCAAAGAGAACGAGCGCCGACTGCCGATTCACCCCTCACACTTCGAGCGGATCGACCCCGACCTCCAGGGGCGCATCTTCCTTGAACACGGTTATGCCGAAGGTTTCGGCGTGCCCGACGAACAACTGGCGCCGATGGTCGCCGGCTTCCGTTCGCGGCAGCAGCTGCTCGCCGAATGCGACGTCATCCTGCTGGCCAAGCCGCAGGCACCGGAACTCGCGGAGTTCCGGGAAGGACAGGTCCTCTGGGGCTGGCCGCACTGCGTCCAGGACGAGCAGCTCACCCAGACCGCGATCGACCGCCGGCTGACCCTGATCGCCTTCGAGGCGATGAACCACTGGACCAACGACGGCTCGTTCAACCTGCACGTCTTCCACAAGAACAACGAGCTGGCCGGGTACTCCTCGGTGCTGCACGCACTCCAGCTCACCGGTTCGACCGGCGACTACGGCCGCCGGCTGCGGGCCGCCGTCCTGGGCTTCGGCGCGACGGCCCGGGGCGCGGTGACGGCGCTCAGCGCGCTCGGCGTGCACGACGTCGACGTGCTCACCCAGCGCGGGGTGACCGCGGTCAGCTCACCGATCCACTCCGCGCGGATAGTGCAGTTCGACCGCGACGAGAACGACGCCCGGCGCAGCTACGCGCTGTCCGAGGACGGCCGGGTGCCGCTGGCGGGGTTCCTCGCCGAGCACGACATCATCGTCAACTGCGTCCTCCAGGACACCGACGCTCCGCTGACCTTCCTCGACGAGGAGGACCTCGGCCTGCTCGCGCCGGGCACCCTCGTCATCGACGTGTCCTGCGACGAGGGCATGGGCTTCAGCTGGGCCCGCCCGACGTCCTTCACCGAGCCGACGTTCCTGGTCGGCGACAACGTCCGCTACTACGGCGTCGACCACAGTCCGTCCTACCTGTGGAACGCGGCGACCTGGGAGAACAGCGAGGCACTGCTGCCCTTCCTGCGGGCGGTGCTCAGCGGCCCGGGCAGCTGGACGTCCAACGAGACCCTGCGGCGCGCGATCGAGATCCGCGACGGCGTCGTCCAGAACCCGAACATCCTGTCCTTCCAGCGCCGCTCGGCGGACTATCCGCACCCGGCCCTGGGGATGCCCGCCGCAGCCTGAGCCCGTTCCGGCTCCCCGGCGCCCGGGAACCGACCGGGCGCCGTTCGCCGTCCCGGTCGGTGCAGGGGGTTCAGCGGTGAAAAGGGTTCAGCGTCACCCGCGCTGACCACTACTCTTTACCCTCTCTTTGAGAAGACCCTCTCATCGAGAGGGTGGAGCAGGCCCGGGGGGAGCAAGGCACCGGGCTCCGGAGGGAGTGGCTGGTGTCCGAGTCGACCGAGGTCGGGCTGTCCGCGAGGCAGGCCCGCGTGCCGCTGCCCAGGAGCGCGCCGCCGCCGGCCGTGCTGCGCCCGCGCGCGTTGCACGACCTGCGCCGCAGCCGTGGGCCGGCCGCGTTGCACTACCCGCCGCAGGACGTTCTCGTCGTCTCCGGTCTGCCCGGCAGCGGCAAGAGCACCCTGCTGCGGCGCTGCGTGCGGGCCCGGGTGATCGACTCCCAGCAGGTGCGGGAGGAGTACGAGGCCCGGCTGCCGGCCTGGCTGCCGTACGCGGTGTACCGGCCGCTCGTCCGGTTCGCGCACTACCGGCGGCTGCGGCGGGCGCTGCTCGCGGGCGGACCGCTCGCGGTGCACGACTGCGGCGCGGTGCCGCTGGTGCGGTTCTGGCTCGCGCGGTCGGCGGCCCGGCAGGGGAGGGGGCTGCACCTGGTGCTGCTGGACGCGAGCAGCGCCGAGGCGCGCGAGGGGCAGCTGAGCCGGGGTCAGTCCGTGTCGGCGTACGCCTTCGCCCGGCACTGCCGGGCGGCCGGGCGCCTGCGCACCAGACTGGCGGGTACGGGGGCGCCGCCGGCGGGGTGCGCCTCGGTGGTGGTGCTCGACCGGTCGGCGGCGCGACGGCTGGCCGAGATCGCCTTCACGGCGGCGTAGCCCCGGGGAGGGCAGCGGGGGCGGGAGGTCGTCCGTTCGGGCGTTCGGGCGGCGGCGGGGGTGTGCCCGGCGGGGTGCGGGGAATGGATGGCCGGTCAACTTTCGGACATACCGGTGATGTTGCCGGGCGGTAAATTCTTCTGACCGACCAGCTCTCTTCGGGTGAACTTCCTGGCTTCGCCCGATTTGTCGTCAGGAATTTCCGGCCGGTTCATGTCTGACGCGTACGCGTCGCCCTTGCGTAGCCTCGGCTCGGCGGCCTCCGAAACCGCCATCCCCCACTTCTCCACAGGAGAGCAGATGCGTCGTTCTGCCCACGTCCCCGCGCGTGTCCCCCGCAGACTCCTCAGCGCCGCCGCCCTCGTCGCCACCCTCGCCCTCACCCAGTTCGCCGCGCCCCCGTCGTTCACGGTCGCGTCGGCCGCCACGGCCGCCGGGCAGTGCACCGGGAGCGACAGCGCGGACCCGGGCGCGCGCCGCGCCGCCGGCAGTCAGGCCCACGAACCCAACGCCGTCACCGACGCCGAGGCGAGCGCCATGAACGCCGACCTCGCGGCGAAGGTCAGCGAGCTGCGCGAGTCGCCCCGGGGCAACTCGCTCCTCGCCCCCGCCCTGGCCGCCACCGTGATCCCGGTCTACGTGCACGTGATCCACTCCGGCACGACCGGCAAGCTCACCGCCACGGACATCAGCAAGCAGCTCGCCGTCCTGAACGCCGCCTACGGCGGGCAGGGATCGGGCAACACCGCGACCCCGTTCTCGTTCACGCTGGCCGGCACCGACTACACCGACAAGGCCGCCTGGTACAACGGGATCGCACCCGGCTCCTCGGCCGAGAAGGCCATGAAGACCGCCCTGCGCAAGGGCGGCGCCGGCACCCTCAACCTCTACACCGCCAGCCTCGGCCAGAGCCTGCTGGGCTGGGCGACCTTCCCCAGCTCCTACAAGTCCAACCCGAGCGACGACGGCGTCGTCATCCTCGACACCTCGCTGCCCGGCGGCTCGGCCGCCAACTACAACGAGGGCGACACCGCCACCCACGAGGTCGGCCACTGGCTCGGCCTCTACCACACCTTCCAGGGCGGCTGCAGCGGCAACGGCGACTACGTCTCCGACACGCCCGCCGAGAAGAGCGCCGCCTACCAGTGCCCGACCGGGCGCGACACCTGCACCGCCACCGGCCTCGACCCGATCAAGAACTTCATGGACTACACGTACGACTCCTGCATGACCCAGTTCACCGCCGGTCAGGTCACCCGGATGACGAACTCCTGGGCTTCCTACCGGGCCTGACGGCACATCCGGCCGTACGGGAACGAATCGCCCCGGCGGGTACGCTCGGCCCCGAGCGCCCGCCGGGGCGCCGCCCTGTCCGGCCCGCACCGCCCCGCCCGAGGAGTTCCGACGGCCCGCCCGGACGAGCCGCACCGGGCCGGCGAACTGCCCCATTGCCTCAGCGGTTCCTGACGTACCGTCGCGGGAGCGGTGCGACGGGTGGGCCGCCCCGGGACCGGTCGTGGGCGTATCACTAGGATCGCCTCTGACAGGTTCCACGACCGAGGGGGAGTCCATGGCCAAGGACCGTGCGGGCGTCGTCGTCTACTGGCGGCCCGGCTGCGTGTACTGCATGAAGCTGCGCCTGCGGCTGCGCTTCACGCGACTGAAGTACACCAAGGTCAACATCTGGCGCGACCGGGACGCGGCGGCCTTCGTCCGCTCGGTCGCGGACGGGAACGAGACCGTGCCGACCGTGACCGTGGGCGGCGAGGCGATGGTGAACCCGTCGAAGCGTCAGCTGATGGCGGCGGTCGAGCAGTACGCCCCGCACCTGCTGGCAGGGTAGGGGTGACCCGGTTCAGCAGTGGACGTCGAAGTAGACGAGTGTCAGGCCGTCCACCGAGGTGAACTCGTACGCCTCGTAGGAGACGTCCTGCCCGGGGGTGTAGTGGGCCCCGAGCCGTGGCTTGACCTCCAGCCAGGCGGCCTGCCGGTCGGCCTGCGGGACGTACACGGGAAACCACTCGTCCTGGTCCTCGTCGTACGTGTCCCCACCGGTGGACATCCGGTCCGCCGTGGCGGCGAGGCGCTTGGCCCGTCGTGGATCGAGCCGACTGCGGACGAGGGTCCACTTTCGGCCGTCGGCGTCCACGAAGGCGCCCTCCGTGACGGGGTGCCGGTAGCCGCGCCCCGTCCAAGGCTCCTCGACCGGAGGAAGTTCCGCCACCACCTCCCCGAACGTCACGGTGCGGGACCGCTTCTTCGACATCGGGCCAGCATGCCACCCGTCCCGGCCGCAGGGGGCCGACCGTGTGGCGTTCGTCGGAGAAATGTCTGATTGATCTATAAATGTAAGGAGTATCGGAGGCCGAACAAGGAGGACACATGGGTAGCGGTTCGAACCAGCGGATCGTGGTCGGCGTGGACGGCTCCCCGGCGTCGGAGAACGCCCTGCGCTGGGCGATCGAGCAGGCGCGGGTGACCGGCGGCACCGTCCAGACGGTCACCGCCTGGGAGTACCCGGCGTTCTACGGCTGGGTGGGCGCCGTGCCCGTCGCCGACGGGTTCGACCCGCAGGAGCTCGCCACTAGGACGCTCGCCGAGACCGTCACCGCCGTGGCCGGGGCCGAACCGCCGGTGAAGATCTCCCAGGCGGTGATCCCCGGCAACCCGGCCCGGGCGCTGCTCGACGCCGCCGAGGGCGCGGCCCTGCTGGTCGTCGGCAGCCGCGGCCTGGGCGGGTTCTCCGGGGCGGTGCTGGGCTCGGTCAGCCGTCACCTCACCGAGCACGCGCCCTGCCCGGTCGTGGTGATCCGCGACGACCACCGGCACGCCGGCGCCTGACAACGGGCCGCCGGCCGGAGCAGGATGGGGCCATGCCAGAGGGTGACTCCGTCTACCGCGCGACCGCAGGGCTGCACCGGGCGCTCGCCGGGCGGGTGCTGACAAGCGCCGACCTGAGGGTGCCCGCGCACGCCACCGCCGACCTCACCGGCCGACGGGTCCTCGACGTCACCCCGCGTGGCAAGCACCTGCTCACCAGACTGGAGGGCGGCCTCACCCTCCACACCCACCTGCGGATGGACGGCCGCTGGGCGGTCTACCGGACCGGCGAGCGCTGGTCCGGAGGTCCTGCGCACCAGATCAGGGCCGTCCTGGCCAACGAGGACTCCACCGCCGTCGGCTACCGGCTGCCCGTCGTCGAGCTGCTGCGCACCGCCGACGAACAGCGGGCCGTCGGCCACCTCGGCCCGGACCTGCTCGGCCCGGACTGGGACGCGGCGGAGGCCGTCCGCCGCCTCACCGCGCAGCCCGGCCGGCCGCTCGCCGAGGCGCTGCTCGACCAGCGGAACCTGGCCGGCATCGGCAACGTCTACGCGAACGAGCTGTGCTTCCTGGCCGGCGTCACCCCGTGGAGCCCGGTCGGCGGGTTCGCCTCCCCCGACCGCCTGGTCGCCCGTGCCCGGCAGCTGCTGGAGGCGAACAAGGAGCGCCCGGGCCGCGTCACCACCGGCGACACCAGGCCGGGCCACCAGTACTGGGTGTACGGCCGGGCCGGGCGCCCGTGCACGCGCTGCGGCACGGGCGTGCTGACGGCCCGCCAGGGCGTCCCGCCGCAGGACCGGATCGCCTACTGGTGCCCGTACTGCCAGCGCGGACCGGCCCCGGCGGGCTCGCCGCGCCCGCTCACGGGTGCTCGACCAGCGCCGGGCGGCGGGGGTCGTCGACCCGGACGGTGACGTCGGCGGCGTCGGCCGGCCCGGTCTCGGCGTCGTAGCGGGCGAAGGCGGGCAGCGTCCAGTGCTCCTCGGCCGGGGTGCGCCGGGCGAGCGCGGCGGGCGTCATCGCCAGGTGGACGGTCAGTTCGAACGGCAGCCAGCGGCCGAGCAGCAGTTCGCCGTCGAGCAGCAGCACCCCGCCGGGCGGCAGCACGGTGTACGGGGCGCGGGTGGCCCGGTCCGCTGCGGCGTCCCAGAAGGTGGGCAGGACGCGGCCGGTGCCGCCCGGCTCCAGCGGGTCGAGGAGTTCGCGGGCCAGCGCACGGTCGTCGAGGCGCAGGTCGTGGTAGGCGTCCGGGTCGTGCCGGCCGTACTCCAGCCGGATCGAGGCGGGGCGCAGGTAGTCGGCGGCCGACACCCGCAGCGCGGGGCGTCCGCGCAGCCGCAGCGGTTCGACGAGGGCGTCCGCGAGGGCGCCGGGCCGGGCGGCGGGCGCGCCGTCGACGGCGACGCGCAGCCGGCCGCCCTCGGGCAGTGCGGCGGCGAGGCCGCTGATGCGGTCCGCGAGGAGGTCGGTCAGCCGTTCGGCGGAGATCGGGCGTACCTGCACGCCCCCATCCTGCCCTGCGCCCCCTCCCGCACCCCGGCCGCCCCCGTCACCGATTCTGCGCAGCGGCCCCTACGGCGCGGCGTCCGCGAGCTCGGCGAGGGCCTGGGCGTGGCAGGCCAGCGGTACGCACCAGCAGCCGAGCCGCTTCCCGCGCAGGTCCGGCAGTCCGGCCAGGAGTTCGGGCTGTTCGAGCAGCCAGGCCCGGTACTGCGCGACGACCTCCTCCCGGGTGCCGTCCCGCCCCGGGCGGAACGGGCAGGCGTAGGGCGAACCCGCCAGGTGCCAGCCGCCCCGGTGCATCGGCCGGCCGACGTAGACGACGTCCTCGTAGCCGGGGTCGCCCTGATGGCCCTTCAGGTTGACGACGGTGGTGGGCCTGCGGGCGGTCACAGCGTGTTCTCCGGCGGCGCGGGGGCCTGCCAGTTCGGGGCCAGCGGCTCCGGCAGCGGGGTCTCGGCCGGGGTGACCACGGTCTTGACGATCTTGTCGGCGAAGGTCTGCCGCTTCTCGTCCCAGATCGGCCAGAGGAACCCGAGGTAGCAGGGCAGCGCGTCGAGGATGTGGCAGACGTCCCGGACGAAGGCCATCCAGACGCCGGTCGGCCGGCCGGTGGCCTCCTTGTGCAGGTGGGTGCCGAGCATCCGCTTCCCCCAGCTCTGCCCCGTCCGGCCGGCGAGGTACCAGCGGTTGTAGGCCAGCAGGGCGAACGACACCACGCCGAGCACGATCGCCAGCGCGGTGTTCCGCGGGTCGATCAGGGCGGCCACGGACGACGGGATGGCGACGAGGACGCCGTCGGCCAGGTACGACATCACGCGGGACCACCACGGGGTGTACGTCATCGGGGCCGCCGTTCTGGGGAGGGGGCGTGGATCGCTAGGGCCATGCTGACCCAGCGTGGCCGCGCCGCAACCGGAACGGCCCGGGCTCCGCAGGCCGCCGACCTGCCCGCTCTCCCCCTGCCTTGACAGGCATCTGCCCCCGGCGTAGCAAGAAAAGATGCGCCAAGGTGTACCGGCGGACCAGCACGGCCCGCGAGTGACCGGCGGTACCAGGGCGGAGCGCGGCACCGCGCACCGCCCGCGGCAGCGCACTGCCGGGGCCGCGGCGCACGAGATCGACGTGCTGTCCGCCGCCGCCGTCCGCAAGGCCCTCAGCAGTACCCACGCCTACGGCGGCGCGGTCTACCTGCACTCGCGAGACCGCCGTTCGCTGGTGCTCACCACGGTCGCCGGGGTGCCGCTGTCGCTGCTCAGCCCGATGCGCAGGGTCGCCGTCGCCGGGCCGCTGCCGGTCGCCCTCAGCTACCGCACCGGGCGCACCATCAGCCTCGCCGACAGCGAGGAGACCATGCGGCGCTTCCCGCAGCTCGCCCTCGGCATGCCGTACGACTTCGCCTCCGCCAGCGTGCCGATCGGTGCGGCCGGGGAAACCTACGGCGTCCTGACCGCGCTCTGGCCCGCCGCCCACGACGGCGTCCCGGACCGCGCGCGACGGCACCTGCGCACCATCGCGAACCGCCTCGGTGCCGCACTCGCCGGGCTGGAGGCCGACGGGCACCCGGTCGAGGCCGCCGGTGACACGGCGGTCGTCGAGCTGCCGACGCCCGCGGTCGCGGTCACCCGGGTCGGGCTCTTCGACTGGAACCTCGCCACCGGCGCGATGTCCGCCGACGACGAGATGTGCGAGATCTTCGGGGTGGCCCCGGCCGACTTCGACGGCCGCGCGGCCACCCTCGGCGAGCGGATCACGGCCGCCGACCGGCCGGAGTTCCGGGCCGCCGCCCGCGCCGCGCTGGAGCACGGCCGGGTGCTCGCCGCCCAGGTCCGGGTGCTCGACCAGGAGGGGCATCCGTATTTCGTCGACCTGTGGGGCCGGGTGCCCGACACCGGCCCGGCCGGCCGCGCCCACCTGGTCGGCGCCGTCCTGGACAGCCGCACCGGCACGGCGGCCGCGGCCGCCGTCGAACGGCTGCGCGACGGCGTCTTCTCGCTCGACCCCGACGGCCGGGCCGGCTACGTCAACCGCAGCTGCGAGATGCTCCTCAACGTCCGCCGGGAGGATCTGGTCGGCCACCACCCGTGGGAGGTCCTGCCGTGGCTCGCCGATCCGGTGTACGAGGACCGCTACCGGGCCGCGATGCTCTCCCAGCAGCCCACCGCCTTCCTGGCCCACCGCCCGCCGGACTCCTGGCTCGCCTTCTCCCTCTACCCGGACGCGCACGGCATCACCGGCCGCGTGGTCGCCGCCGAACCGCCGCCCGGCACCGCCGCCGACCGGCCGCCCGCGCCGCCGCCGGTCGCCCGGGCCGCACCGGGCGCCACGTACCACCTGCTCCAGCTGGCCAGCGCGCTCACCGAGGCCGTCAGCGTGAAGGAGGTCTGCCAGGCGGTCTCCGACCAGATCCTGCCCGCCTTCGGCGGCCAGCAGCTCGCCATCTACACCGTCCGCGAGAAGCGCCTCCACCTGGTCTCCCAGACCGGCTACCCCGACGGCTTCCTCGACCCCTTCGAGGGCACCCCGATGGGTACCCGGCTGCCCGGCGCGGAGGCACTCAGCACCGGTACCCCGATCTTCTTCGAGTCCGTCCACCAGCTCTCCGCCGCCTACCCCGGCATCCCGCTGGACGAGATGCGCGCCTGGGCCTTCCTGCCGCTGATCGCCTCCGGCCACCCCATCGGCAGCTGCATCCTCGGCTTCGACGAGGCCCGGCCCTTCACCGCCGACGAACGCGGCCTGCTCACCGCACTGGGCGGATTCATCGCCCAGGCACTGGAGCGCGCCCGCCTCTACGACGCCGAGTTCGCCCTCGCCCGCGGCCTCCAGCAGGCGCTGCTCCCGCACCGCCTGCCGACCGTCTCCGGTGTCCGGATGGCGGCCCGCTACCTGCCCGGCACCCAGGGCATGGAGATCGGCGGCGACTGGTACGACGCGGTCGCCACCAGCTGCGGGGTCTGCCTGGTGATCGGCGACGTCGAGGGCCACAACGTCGGCGCCGCCGCCACGATGGGCCAGCTGCGCAGCGCGGTCCGCGCGTTCGCCGGCGGCGGCGACCCGCCGGGCCAGGTGCTCGCCCGCACCAACCGGCTCATGGTCGACCTCGACCCCGGACTGCTCGCCAGCTGCCTCCTGCTCTACCTCCAGCCCGCGAACGGCCACATCTGCGCCGCCCGGGCCGGGCACCTACCGCCTCTGCTGCGCCACCCCGGCGGGCACACCGAGGCGCTGCACCTGCCCGGCGGTCCGCTGCTCGGCATCGACCACCTGGCCGAGTTCCCCGTCACCGAACTGGTGCTGGAGCCGGGTGCGGTGCTCGCGCTCTACACCGACGGCCTGGTGGAGGAGCCCGGCGCGGGCATCGACGAGGGCGTCGACCGGTTGCGCGCCGCGCTCGCCCACGCCAGGGCGGCGACCCTCGACCAGCTCGCCGACCGGCTGCTGCGCGATGCCCGGCGCTCCGTCCACCGGGCCGACGACGTGGCGCTGCTCCTGTCGGAGTACAGCCCCGGCTACAACCCCGGGTAGCGCCCGGAGCGCCGCCCGGGCGATCGGCCCGCGCCCGGCCCGCGCCGGGCCCGCGACTTTCGTCGTGAGGGGGACGAGACGAACGGCGGCATCGCCCCGGGCGGCCGGCCGCTAGCCTCGCGGGGTGGCGACGAAAGAGCTGGTGACCGGGGGTACGGCGATGCGGGCGCGGCTGTCGAAGGCCGCCCGCTGGGCGTTCCCCGGCCCCTGGGGGGTGCGGCCGGTGCTCGGCGAGAGCCTGGGCGCCCTCTGCGTCGCCGGGTTCGCGGTCCTGTTCGCACTGGTCGGCCATCAGGGGACGGTCAGGACGGTGCTCTCGGCGGCGACCGTCCTCCTGCTCTTCGCCCTGCGGCGCGGGCCGGCGGTGCCCGTGCTGCTGGTCACGGCGGCCGGTGTGGGCGCAATCGACAGCTTCAGCCCGCTGGTCGTGTTCGCGGCCTGGTCGGCGGGCTACCGGGTGGCCCGGGTGCTCCCGGTGGCCGCGGTGATGGGCGGCGCCTTCCTGCTCATGATGACGACGGCGCTCTGGCACGGGGACGAGACGGTGCCGGTCAAGGGCGTCATGGGCGTCACGCTCGCCGGGTTCCTGCTGTTCGCCGTGCTGCCGGCGCTGGCCGGGCGCTACCTGGCCCAGCGCCGGGCCCTGGTCGCGGCCCTGCACGAGCGCAACGAGCAGCTCGTCCGGGAGCAGGCCATGATCGCGCACCAGGCCCGGCTGCGGGAGCGCCACCGGATCGCCCAGGACATGCACGACAGCCTCGGCCACCGGCTCGCGCTGATCTCCGTCCACTCCGGCGCGCTGGAGGTCGACCGCACGCTGACCGGTGCGCAGCGCGAGGCCGTCGGTGTGCTGCGGCAGGCGTCCGTCGCCGCGATGCGGGAGCTGCGCGAGGTGGTGGGGGTCCTGCACGAGGAGGCTCCGGCGGCCGCTGGTGCCACTGGTGCCGGTGGTGCGGGTGCGGCTGTCCCCGGGCGGCCCGGCGGCGGCGGACTGGACGGGATCGACGGGCTGGCCGAGGGCTCCCGGCTGGCCGGCGCGGTGGTCGCGCTGAGCCGCAGCGGCGACAGCCGTCCGCTCCCGGCGGCGGCCGGGCAGGCCGCCTACCGGGTCGTCCAGGAGGCCCTGACCAACGCCCACAAGCACGCGCCCGGCGCGCCGATCACCCTCGCCCTGCGGTACGAGCCCGACGCCCTCGTCGTAGAGGTCGCCAACGGCCCGGCGCCGGAGCGTGAGGGCGGCCTGCCCGCCGTCAGCGGCGGCCAGGGCCTGACCGGCCTGCGCGAGCGCGCCCGGCTGGTCGGCGGAATGGTGCACGCCGGCCCGACCCCGGACGGCGGCTGGCGCACCGCCGCCGTCCTGCCCTACCAGCACGTCCCGCACCAGGGGCTGCCGCCCGACGACGCCCCGGTGCTTGCCGCAGAAGGAGCGCCGCCGAGGGGCGCGGGCCTGCCGCGACGACGGCGCAGCCCGGCGCTGGGCTGCGCCGCCGGGGCGGTCGCCGTCGTGCTGGCGGTGCTGGGCCTGATCGTCTGGGGCGTGCTGAGCTTCGTCGGGGAGCTCGACCGGGCGACCGTCGACAGGGTGGCCTTCGACGCCGTCGAGGTCGGCAGTGCGGAGGCGGACGTCCGCTCGAAGCTGCCGGCGGGCAGCCGGTTCCTGACCGACGACTACCGGGGCACCGGGCCGGCTCTCCCCGTCGGGGCGTCCTGCCTCTGGTTCGTCTCCGACAACCCGGGCGGGGACGACGGCTTCGAGGCGGAGTACGTGGCCCGGTTCTGCTTCCGGGACGGCACGTTGATCGACAAGCAGCACTACCGTGCGAAGGTATGACGGGTGCCGGCCGCCGAGCGGTGCCGCCGGGGCCGCCGTGTCCGCCCGGCAGGGGGACCAGTAGGAGGACCAGCAGTGATCCGAGTCCTCGTCGCCGACGACGAGCCGCTGATCCGGGCCGGGATCAGGATGATCCTCTCGTCCGCCGACGACATCGACGTGGTGGCCGAGGCCGCCGACGGCCGGGAGGCCCTGGAGCTGGCCCGCTCGCACGGCGTCGACGTCGTGCTGCTGGACATCCGGATGCCGGTGATGGACGGCCTGACCGCGCTCGCCGAGCTGCCCCGGGTGGCGCCGGGTGCCCGGGCACTGGTCCTGACCACGTTCGGGGAGCGCGACAACGTGCTGCGCGCGGTCGCCGCCGGCGGCGCCGGGTTCCTGTTGAAGGACACCGCGCCGGGCGAGCTGATCCAGGCCGTCCGGGCGGCGGCCGGGGGCAACGCCTTCCTGTCGCCGGTGGCGGCCCGGTTCATCGTGGACAGCCTGGCCGCGGGCGCGGCCGGGCCTGCTTCGGCTCGGGGCGAGGCCGCCCGCCGGCGGGTCGAGTCGCTCACCGGGCGGGAGCGGGAGGTGCTGGCCCTGCTCGGCGAGGGCCTGTCCAACGCGGACGCGGGTGCGCGCATCCACATGAGCGAGGCGACCGTGAAGACGTACGTCAGCCGGATCCTGGCGAAACTCGGCTGCGACAACCGGGTGCAGGCGGCGCTGCTGGCGCGGGACGCGGGTCTCGGCGGCTGACAGGGCGAGGGCCGGGGGTGGTCGCGGGGGCGGGGGATGTGGCGGGCACCACCCGGGCCCGGCCGGGCGGCGGGCGCGCGGAGGCACATTGTCGCGGAGCGCCACGGCGATCTCACGGACTGTCCACCGAGTGGGCGGGCTCACAGGGCTCCTGGTGTGAGCGGGGGCACCGCAAACCCTCTTTTGATCATGCAAATAGCCGCAAAACGGGGCATCCAGGGCATAATTCCTTGATCAATACCCTTGGTAACCACCGACTGACCTGCACGTATTCGTCAATGGTTGAACCAAACCTCCCAGGCCCGTAGCTTCGTTGTTGTCGGTGCAACGAGCACCACCCGGGTTCACCCCCACCGCACGGCCCGCCGGTTCACCCGGCGCAGGACGTGCCCACCGGAGCGACCGTCCCGAACGGGTCGCAGGTGTGCGGAGGGTTGCCGGGGCGGCGCGGCACGCTCATCCGCGTGTCCGGCCGCTCATCGAGTGAGGCGAGTGAAACAGGGCCCTTCGAGGGTCTGGTTCCGCATGCCTGCCCGGGACTGTCGAGAGGAATTACATGACCTTCCGTAACGAGACCACCACTGCCACCACCAAGACCGTCACCAAGCGCAACCGCGTGCGGATGGCGCTCATCGGCGGGGCCGTTGTGACCCTTCCGGTGGCAGGCCTCGTCACGGCCAACTCGGCCTCCGCCGCCTCGGTCTCGACCTGGGACAAGGTCGCGCAGTGCGAGAGCACGGGCAACTGGAGCATCAACTCCGGCAACGGCTTCTACGGCGGCCTGCAGTTCACCTCCAGCACCTGGGCCGCCTTCGGCGGCACCGCGTTCGCCCCGCAGGCGAACCAGGCCACCAAGGCGCAGCAGATCGCCATCGCCGAGAAGGTCCTCGCCTCGCAGGGCCCCGGCGCCTGGCCGGTCTGCTCCGTCAAGGCCGGCCTGACCGCCGGCGGCGCCGCTGCCGCCGTCGACACCACCGCCGCCACCCCGGCCCCGGCCGCCACCCCCGCGCCGAAGGCCGCCGCCAAGCCGGCCGCGCCGTCCGCGGACAGCAGCACGGCCACCGCCCCGGCCGCGAAGTCGAACGCCTCCAAGCAGTCGACCTCCACCGACACCGTGAAGTCCTGGAAGTCGGCCGCCCAGCACAACGGCACCAAGGCCGCCGCCAAGGGCAGCTACACCGTCAAGAGCGGTGACACCCTGAGCAGCATCGCCGCCAAGTTCGGCACCTCCGTGTCGAGCCTGCACGCGAAGAACGCCCAGGTCGTCGGCGGCAACGCCGACCTGATCTACCCGGGCCAGACCCTCTCCGTCTGATCCACCGGTTGATCCGTCGCTGGATCCACCCGGTACACCGCGGCCGCCCCTCCCCGAGGGGCGGCCGCGGTGCGTTCCGGGCCGGCCGAGCCCCTGCTGCCCCGACCGGGCGGCTTCAGCCCGCCGCTGCGGCCTTCTTGACGGCCTCGCGGATCCGCGGGTACGTCCCGCAGCGGCAGACGTTCTGGATCCGGTCGATGTCCGCGTCCGTCGGCTCGGCGGTGCGGCGCAGCAGCGCGACGGCGGTCATGATCTGGCCGGGCTGGCAGAACCCGCACTGCGCCACGTCGCAGTCCAGCCAGGCCTGCTGGACGGGGTGCAGCACGTCCCCGTCCGCCAGCCCCTCGATGGTGGTGACCTGCCGGCCCGCGCAGTCCTTGACGGCGACCGTGCAGGGCTGGAACTCCTCGCCGTCCAGATGGCTGGTGCAGGCCCGGCAGACGCCCACCCCGCAGCCGTACTTGGGGCCGGTGACGCCCAGCTTGTCGCGGAGCACCCAGAGCAGCGGCATGTCGTCGGGGGCCTCGACGCTGACAGGCCGCCCGTTGAGGACGAAGGTGTGGCTCGGCATGGCTCGGCGGCCCCTCAGAAGCTGATCGGGAAGGAACGGGGACGGGTACCGGTGGCGCGCGCGTACGCGTTGGCGACGGCGGCCGAGGCGGCGGGCACGCCGAGCTCCCCGGCGCCGCCCGGTGGGCCGCTCGGCGGCATCAGGTGCACCTCGACCACCGGCGGGCTGTCCTGCTGGCGCGCGTAGCGGAAGTCCGCGTAGCTGCCCTCGCGCACCGCACCGTGGTCGATGTGGTTGCCGGCCCGGAGGATGACCGAGATGCCGTCGACGAGCGCGCCGGTCAGCTGCGCCTCCAGCCCGCGCGGGTTGACGGCCAGTCCGACGTCGGCGGCGATCACGGCCCGGGTGACCCGCGGCTGCGCCGGGTCGCTCGCGTCGATCTCGACCAGGTACGCGGCGCAGGAGCGGTGCTCCTCGTGGAAGCCCACGCCCTGGGCGTGCCCGGGCGGCATCGGGCGGCCCCACCGGCCGGCTGCCGCGACGGTGTCGAGCACCGCGCGGGCATGGGCGCTGCCCAGGCGGGCGCGGCGGAACGCCACCGGATCCTGGCCGAGGGCGCGGGCGATCTCGTCCACCATGATCTCGTCGGCGACCCGGACCGTCCCGGAGTAGACGGACCGCCAGCTGCCGGTGTGCATGTCCAGCGGCACCTCGGCGAGCAGCTGGGTGGTCACCCCCAGCTCGTACGGGACCTTCTCGGTGAGCAGGAAGAAGGCCTGGCTCAGGCTGACCCCGCCGGCCGAGACACCGAACCCGGCGGCCGTCAGCGCCTCGCCCAGGCCGTGCCGGAAGTCCGTCGCGACGGTCGCCACCCGGTGCTCGTAGGTGAGGACCTGGCCGAGCGCGTGGGTGGCGCGGATCCGGT
Organism: Kitasatospora sp. NPDC057223; assembly: GCF_042669755.1. NCBI lineage: Bacteria > Bacillati > Actinomycetota > Actinomycetes > Kitasatosporales > Streptomycetaceae > Kitasatospora > Kitasatospora sp. NPDC057223. The sequence goes on from NZ_JBHUWW010000119.1 coordinate 27,860, forward strand.
GGTGGCCGGCCGGGCGCATCCTGCCGTGCCGGATGTCGTCGTTCCTGGTCCACATCAGTTTGACGGGCCGTCCGGCGGCCTGGGAGACCTGCGCGGCCTCCAGCGCGGCGTCGAAGAACAGCCGCCGCCCGAACGAGCCGCCGCCGCGCACCACGTGCACGGTCACCGCGTCCTGCGGCAGGCCGATCGCGGCGGCGATCGTCTGCTGGGCGACGATCGGCGACTGCGAGGAGAACCACAGCTCGGCCCGGTCGGCCCGGACGTCCGCGACGGCGGTCAGCACCTCCATCGGGGCGTGGCTGACGAAGGCGAAGTCGAACTCGCCGTCCACGTGCAGGGTCAGCAGCGGCGGGACGAGGAACGGCAGGTTGGCGGCCCGCAGCCGGGTACGGATGTCGGCGTCGGACAGCGCGGCCAGCGGGCCGGGCCGCCAGGAGACCTGGAGCGCGTCGCGGGCCCTGATCGCCTGGTCGAAGGTCTCGGCCAGCACCGCGACCCCGCTCGGGATCGGCACCACGTCGAGCACGCCGGGCATGGCGCGCGCGGCCGAGGCGTCGAAGGACCGCACCGCGCCGTTGATCGTCGGCGGGCGGGCCACCACGGTCGGCACCGCGCCCGGCACCGCCAGATCGCCCGCGTACTTCGCCCGGCCGGTGACGATGTCCCGCGCGTCGATCCGCCCGGTGGGCCGGCCGACCAGCCGCTGCTGCTCGGCCGGCCGGGGTGCGGTGGGGACGTCCGGGACCAGGACGGCCGCGGCGGCGGTGGCGAGCGAGCCGTAGCCGGCCCGGCGCCCGTCCGGGGCGAGCACGGCGGTGCCTTCGGTGCGCAGGGTGCCCGCGGGCAGGCCCCACTGCTGCGCGGCGGCGGTGACGAGCCGGGCGCGGGCGGCGGCCGCGACCGCCCGGACGGGGTCGTAGAGCGAGCGGACCGAGTTGGAGGCACCGGTCAGCTGGTTGAACAGCAGGTCCGGGCGGGCGTCCGAGAGCGGCACGTCCACGTCGGCGAGCGCCGCGTCCAGTTCGTCGGCCACCAGCATCGCGACGGCGGTGGTCAGGCCCTGGCCGACCTCGGCCCGCGGCAGGTGCAGTACCACCCGGCCGGCCGCCGTCACCTCCAGGACCAGCAGGTGCGAGGTGGGGAGGCCGGCCAGGATCAGGGCGTCACCGAGGTCGAGGACGTCGGGCACCCCCGGCAGGCCCGGCACGGCGGCGGCCGCCGCCGGAGCCGCCGTGTCGGGCCCGAGCCGGGCGGCCACGGTCAGGGTGGGGGCGGCCAGCAGGTAGGTGAGGAACCTGCGCCGCCCGACGGGCCCGCCGCCCGTCGTGGCGGCGGAGCCGGAGCTGGAGGTGCTGATGGGAGGGCCTTTCCCGAGGCGCGCCGAGGCCCGGACGCCGGACCGCGGAGGTGAGCCTAGGGACCGGCTACTGACGGGTCAACATGAGCATGCCGCCGTCGGCCCGCCACCGCCCGGCGCCCGCGGCCGGCCCGGACGCGGCCTCGGCTGCCGGCCCGACTGTCAGTGGGCGCACCTAAAATAGAACCCATCAGCGAGTGCACACCAACGCACCGGGAGGCCGCCGATGTCAGCCGCCGTACTCACCCCTGCCCCCAGAACCCGGAAGAGCCCGAAGGCCCCTGGGGCCCGTGCCGGAGCGAAGCCGGCCGCCGGCAGCCGCCGGCTCGGTCCGCCCGTCCAGCGGGCACTGCCCGCCGGGCTGCCGCGAGCCTGGTACATCGACCACAACCGCCGCCTCAAGGCCATGCGCCTCGCCGTCGTCCTGCTGGACACCGGCCTCTACACCCCGGGTCAGGCGACCAACCGCCGGATCCGCTCGATCGCCGCGCGGATCGGCATCCACCGCCCGTCCGCGGCCACCTGCCGGCTCGTGAGGTCCCTGCTGCACCAGGAGGACTGAGCCCGGCCGACGACGAGCGGCGGCCGCTCCCGCTCCGCGACCGGCGGAGCGGG
>NZ_JBHUWW010000120.1:0-29752 GCF_042669755.1 Kitasatospora sp. NPDC057223
GTCGTCGACGAAGTAGCCGGCGAGGACGAGCAGGGTGCCGAGCGGCACGCCGATCGCCCGGTCGAGGTAGTCGTCGCCCGAGCACCGGAACATCCGGTCGGTGGAGGCGATGTGGACGGCGAGCGCCAGGTGCAGGACGGCGGCCCGGTCACCTCGGAGGCATGAAGCGTCTGGCCTTCGGACTTCGCCGAATTGCCCGCTGTCGGCGATCTGATCCGGGGTCCTTGCACCATTGGACACCCGATCTGGTTCGACAACGTTCTATCAGCCCACGAACTGAATCGGGCCGCCATACGGCCAACCAACGTCCTCTGCGTGGAGAAGTTCGGTCGTTGCTGGCGCACGGACTGGGTCGGCGCGGAGCATGGCGGTCACCGGTCTCCCCGACTGCGACGGACCCCGCGGCTTCGTGCCGCGGCTGGCACCGAGTGGAGAAGCGCATGACCGTCCCCGCTGCCACCGACCCCGACCACGTCGTCCGCCAAGGCGTCACCCACGCCGTCGGCGGCGCCTCGGCGCCGCCGCACTACAGCCACGTACCGGGCGCGGCCGCAGAGAGCCACCTCGAACGGGAAAGCGGCGGCCGGCCGGAGGGGTCCGGGGCCGCGCGATGACCCACACCTACGGGTACATCTGGGCGGACTGGCTGTACGGATCCGGCAAGGACGCGTTCATGGCCCAGGTGTACGACGACTGCCGGGGCATCGACCACTGCCCGGACGAGCGGGAGAAGGCGGCCCGCATCACCGGCCTGAGGGCCAAGGTGGCCGGCAGCTCCCGGTCGTGGACGGAAGGGGTCCTCGACTTCCTCGACTTCGAGAGCTCCCGCCTCACGCTCGGGCGCGCCCCCGTGACCCGGCTCGGCGAGGCGGACGACTTCGCCGCCCTGGCCGTCCTGGACGCGGCCTACCGGCACGGGGCGTTCCGCGGCCTGTGCCGCCTCCCCGGCGGAGCCGAGTGGATCGGGCTCCTCGGCGAGGTGTGCGCGACGATGGTGCACCAGGGCTTCAAGTGGTTGCGGCCGCACGGAGGCGTGGACGACTGGGAACTGCCCGCCTTGGGCGAAGCCTGGTGCAAGGGCGTGGCCATGTGGGGGCTCGTCAGCCTGGTCATGGCCGTCGACACCTGCGGTGGTGACCCCGACAACGACGAGGCGCTGCACCAGATCCACACCGTCGTGGGAGCCCACCACATGGCCGGTGCCCTGTGGACCGTCTACCGGGGCCCGCACCCGCACCAGTGGTGGGACCCCACCGTGCGGAGCAAGGCCCCCGCGGAGGCCGCCGTCCGGCAGTTCGCCGCCTGGAGGCGCTGGCCGGACGAGCTGACTGACCTCCTCGTCCGCTCGGCCCACCACGTGAACACCTGGACCAACCCGACGGGCCACCCCGTCCACCTGACCCGCACCCGCGACCTGGCCATCGGCAGCCACACACCCCGCCTGGACGCCCGACTGGAGCAGCTCACCGCCGAACTGGCCGAGGTGGCGGGCGACCTGACGCCGGAGGAGCGGGCCGAGACCCACTCGCGCTGCGGGTCGTGGCTGGCCACCTACACCGCCGCGTGGCGCGGACGGGGAGACCTCAGCGACGGCGTGGAGGAACTGAGCGCGTTCGGGGCCCTGCTCGGCGTGCTGCGCGAGTCCCGTCCCCACATCACCACCGACCAGGCCACCCGCCTCGTCGAGTGGAGCCGCGCCCGCGTACAGCACCTGCGCCCCGAAGCACAGAGGGAGCTCATGGAGCTGGTCACGAGCACGGTCGAGATCCGCGGACGGATGCCTGGTGTCCCGCTCGGCAGCGCCGAGGTGGGGCCCCGGCGGTTCATCGACGGGGTATGGCACCTGGCGACGCTGTCCGCGATGTCGTCCCGTCACGGGGGCTGGCCCGTGCCGCAGGACATGCGCGAGCCGGCCATGCGGCTGTTCAACGCGCTGACTGACCACCGCCGCCTCCCCGGCGTCGACGTCGAGGAGGGTCACGTCAACCCGGACTGCTTCGTGTGCGTGGGCGACCGGCTGTTCACGGGCCTGGTGGACAACCGGCCCTCGCCCGGAGTGCTCCAGAAGACCATCTGGGGAATCCTGACCTACTGCAACTTCGCCCTCGGCACCGCCGACGACGTCGACCTCGGCACCCGCTCGCACGACGGCTGACCGCACCGGCCCCGCAGCGGCCCGCACGGGCACGCGCGCCACGACCGGGCTGCGAACCGAGCCGGTGCGCCGTCCGGCACCGCCGCCACTGGGAGACCGCCACGGCCGGCAGGTTCCCGGGGCGGACAGCCCTTCACCCACGCACCCCAGGAGGTCCCGTCCCGTGGCACGTGCAGACGAACCGACCGCGTCCTTCTCGCTCGGGAGCCCGCCCGGAGCATGGCCGGCCCTCGGGCACACGCTCGCGCTGGCGCGCGATCCGTTGGCGTTCATCGCCTCCCTGCCCGCGCACGGCGACCTGGTCCGCGTCCGGATCGGACCGCGCCCGCTGTACGTAGCCTGCCACCCGGACATCGTCCGGCACATCCTGATGACCCCCCGGGTCTTCGACAAGGGCGGCCCGCTGTACGAGACCGGCCGCACCGTACTCGGCAACGGCCTGGCGACCTGCACTTGGCCGGACCACCGGCGGCAGCGGCCCCTGCTGCAGCCCGCCTTCCAACCGGCCCGGATCGAGCAGCACACCGCGACCATGGTCCGCGCGGCCCAGACTCGCACCGCTTCCTGGACAGCCGGTGCGCGCATCGACGTCGGCCGCGTCATGACCGACCTCGCCACACACGTCCTCGGCACCACCCTGGTCCCCCTAGACCCCGCCGACGAGCAGCGGGTGACAGACGCGCTGGCAGCGACCATGCACACCCTCCAGCTGCGCACCATGCTCCCGTTCTCCTGGTGGCACCGCCTGCCGGCCCCGGGCCAGCTCCGGTTCGCCAGGGCCGAACGCACGCTGCGCCAGGTCACGGCACGAGTCATCGAGAACCACCGCACGAACGCCTGCCAGGGCGCGGGGATGGTGTCGCTGCTGCTGGCGGGCCAGGACGGCTCCACCGGGCAAGCCCCGTCCGACGAGCACCTGCGGGACCAGATCGTCACCATGTTCGTCGGCGGGGTCGAATCCACCGCCAACACCTTGGCCTTCGCCTTCCACCTCCTGGGCACCCACCCCGAGTGCGAGAGGCGTCTGCACGCCGAACTGGACGAGGTCCTCGGCACCCGGGCGCCGACGGCGGCCGACCTGCCCCGCCTCGCCTACACCCAGCGCGTCGTCACCGAGACCCTGCGAATGTTCCCACCCGTATGGTTCCTCACCCGCACCATCACGGCCCCCACCCAACTGGCCGGCCACCCCCTGCCAGCCGGAGCCGCCGTCGCCTTCAGCCCCTACCTGCTCCACCGCCGCCCCGACCTGTTCCCCGACCCGGACGAATTCGACCCCGACCGCTGGCTCACCGAACACGCCAAGCAGACCGGCCGCCGGTCCCTGCTCCCCTTCGGCGCCGGCAACCGCAAATGCATCGGCGACACCTTCGCCCTCACCGAGATCGCCCTCATCCTGGCCACGATCGCCTCGCACTGGCGCCTGCGCCCCCTCCCCGCCAGAGCACTGAAGCCTCTGAAACCACAGGTCCGGACGGTTCTCTCGTACGGCCCGTCGCCCATGACGTGCGAGCCCCGCCGCCCGGCACCGGCCGTGGAGGAAGCGTCGTGACGGCTACCTGCCGGCCCGGACGAGAACAGCCCCAAGGTGAGGTGCGGCCCGGCAGGCGATAGCGCGGCCCGTCCCATCGCACGGCCGGGCCGCGCTACCACCCGAGGCGGCTGACGCACCGCTCGACGGGCGCACCACGCCGCCGGGCCGGCGGCGGGCCGGCTGCCTGAGTCGGCGGTAGCAGGTCAGCCGGCGGGCAGGGGCGTGGCCGGTGGCTTGCGGCCCCAGGCCGACACGCTCAGGCAGGCCAGGTCGGTGTATCGGCCGTCGTTGAGCAGGGCGGTGCAGGCGGTCAGGTCGTCGGGGTGGACCAGCCCCTGCTCTGTCAGGGCCGGCCCGAGCAGTTCCACGGTCAGCTGCAGGAAGCGGGTGGCCCTTCCGCTCTGGCCGACCAGGCCCGGGGTGCACGACACGTCGACTTCCCTCAGGCCGGCCTGGCCGAGGAAGTAGGGCAGGGCGGTGGCCCAGCGGATGTTGGCGCGCATGCTCCCCTCGGCCACCGCGCGCACGCCGTCCATACAGCGGTGGAAGGCGTTGCGGGCACCCCCGGGAGGGACCAGGAGCCGGATGCCTTCCACGCACACCCAGCCGCCGGGTACGGTCCAGCGGACCATATCGGCCAGCACCTCCTCCGGCCGGGGAAGGTGCTCCAGGAGAAGACGGGCGTGCACGAGGTCGAAGGAGTCGTCGGGAAAGCCGTCACGGGTCACGTCGTGCACGAGCACCGACAGGTTCGGCACGTCCCGCGGCAACAGGCTGGTGTCCAGGTCGGTGACAACCGTCTCCCCCGGCGCGCAGCGGGCCGCCAGCCAGCGGGCCACGGAACCGGTGCCGCCGCCCAGTTCCAGGCAGCGCCATCCGGGCTGGATCCCCAAGTTGGCTAGGGCGGCGCGGCTGGCGGGGTCGGCGAACTCCTCCAGCGCGTGGAGCCTGCGCGTCTCGGCCGGGATCCGGTGGTCGAGCATGCCGGCTCCGTAGCCCGGCTCGGAAGTGCCTTCCAGTGAGGTCACGGCGGCCCCGCCCCGGCCCTCGGCCACCCGCTCGTCGTGCTGCCCGGACGAGACCGCACCCATCAGTTCCGCCATCGCCGAACCACCGCCCTACCCGGCACAGGGCGCCGGCTACGCCTGCCGACGGCCGACCCCGGCCCCACCGCCAGAGTCGGCGTCAACTCCGTACCTGGTAAGAGCGCACAGGAGCAGAGAAACCAGTTCCGCATCGCCCGGCGTCACAGCGGTTGCGATCCCTCGTCCTCACGCCCCGAACTGGTTCTCCACGCCTGGGTCCGGCACCGCCCCGAACAGAACACCGCCCCCACCGACCGCTCCACCCTCGCTGTCCACGGAACACCGCACACTGAGCACACCGCCTGCCGGCCCTCCCGGATCGCGGCCACTCGCCCCGCGAGCGCCGCACACTCCGCCGATACGCCGCCCGGCACGCGCTGTGTGCTCACCGTGGGCGGGGTGCTACCCACCCGCCCCGGCTGGTCGAATGAATCAAGGGGGCGGAATCGAGAACCACCCCCACACCCGAAGGGCTGCGGACGCACTCCGAAGCTGGCGCAGGCTCTGAGCCGCAACGCGCGGCTCACACAACCTGCCAGAAGAATGACGTCTCCGGTCCGTGACGGCGTCGCTCCGTACCTCGGAGCCGCAGCGCCGTCGCCGCAGCGGGTGGCAGACCGCCAGCACCGGCTACTTCGAGACCGGGGCGCCGGGGCGGACGCATACAACATGGTGCAAGCCGTTCTGCGCCGGCTGCGCATCGAGCTGCATATTCCGCTGGTGCTCCGGGCCCGCGACGAGCTTGAGGCCGAGGTGGCCGAGGCGTCGGACATCCAGCGGGGCACCGCAGGCAGCGAACCCGCTGCCCGCAGGTCGGTTCCGCGCCAACCTCCTCCGGCCGCCGTGAAAGAGACCACCGTGATCGATGTGCTCTGCGATCCTGCGTGCAACGGGCTGGCCGAAGGTGGCTAGCGGAGGGAGCGCAGCGTGAGTGAATCGGTGGCGGAGCGGGTGGCGGCGTCCTCGCTCCCGGGTGATCCGGCGGGCCTGCACCTCACGGTGACGAGCGGGGTCGGTCCTGCTCTGGACGGTGGCCGGCGGCAGGAGAGCCACCGGCTGCTCGTACGCCGCCCTCGTGACGGTGAGGTGTGGCGGCCGGCCGGCGCGTGGCCCGACGGCCGCGAGCACGTCGGCCTGGTGAGCGTCCGCCGGATCCCCGTGGCTGGCGCTTCCGTGGCGGCAGCGGTCCTGGCGGAGCTCGGGCGAACTGACGGTCTGGAGACGGAGCTGAACACCGCCGTCCTGTCCACCGTGGTCACGTCCCGGGGCGGCCGGGCCCGGTGGGCCCCCGCCGTGCGGGAAGTCCTGGGGAAGGGTCCGCGCTCCGTGCTCGGGGACCTGGTGGTCTTGGACGGCTTCTCCGTCTCCGGTGGCTGGGCGAACGCCGGGCTCGAAGTCCTCCTGCTCGGGGAACTCATCAGCCGCACCGTGGGCGGCCCCAGTGTGGTGGCGACCGCACCGTTCTTCCTGAAGGGCGCTCAGGGCTACCAGCCCACCCTGGCCGCGCTGAAGGCGGCCGGGTTCCGGCCGCTCGCCGGCCACGTCATGGTCGCCGAGTGCTCCGGCCTGCCGACCCTGTCCGGCGCGGCCGGGCAGGAGCTGATCGAGCGGTACCGGAACGGCAGCTGACCGGCGCCGTCCGCCCGCCCAGCCGAGAGGCCCGGCACGTTCGCGTCTTCGCGGTGCCGGGCCTCCTCCGTTCCCTGCGGTTCAGCGCCCGGAGCCTTCCAGCTCCAGCTGCGGCTGGTCCGCGATCGGGAACTTCTTCTTCAGCTCTCCGTAGTACCGCTCGACGCTCCGCTTGCTGACCGGGCTGTCCTTGCCCCGGGCCCGCACCCGCTCCTTCTCCGGCAGGTTGTAGAGGTACTGGGCGAGCTCCTCCTCCGACGGGTAGCGCCCGTGCCGGTCCATCCAGGCGGTGAATGCCGAGAGCCAGACCTCGGGGATCACGATCTTCCCGGCCTCGCCGTCGTCTGGGCTGGCCGTCGCGACGGAGCCGTTGACAGCGGCCGCCGGTGCGGCCGGCACATCGGCGGTCCGCTCGGAGCGTGCCGCGGAGGCAGCCGCACGCGTCGGCTCCGGGATGCGGGGCTCGCCCGCAAGCGCCTTGCGGGTGGCCGCTCCGTCCGGGTCCGCACCCGCAAAGCCGAAGGCCTGCCGGTCCTGGCCCTCCGTCGTACCCGCAAAGCCGGAGTCCGGACCCGCAAGGCGTCCCGCAAGGGCCTTGACCTGCGAATACGCATGATCTGTTTGCGGGACGGCCCGCCGGTCCAGGTCCTCGGCGCCCGCATACGCATAGTCCGCGGGGTCGTCCTCCGGATACGCAAAGGACTCGCTTGCGGGCTGCGGCTGCGGTGCCGGACCCTCCGCAAGGGCGAGCCGTTCGGTCCCCTCTCGCGGGTCCGGGGCTTCGCCCTGCGCGCCCGGCTGCGGCGCGGGTACCGGCGGCGCAAGGGCGGGTGCTGCTGGTGCTCGGTCCTGCGCAAGAGCCGGCGGCTGCTCGACGGACGGAGCAGCCGGCGCCGGGGTCGATTCGCGGTGGAAGGCGAGGAGCTGGTCCATCGGGCGCGTCGCGACGCCGGCGGCGGCGAGGCCGTCCTGGTACGTGAGCGACAGGGGGACGCCGAGCTTCGCCAGTTCCAGCGGCAGGTTGGCCGCCGCCGGCAGCCCACGGTTCTTTCGCTTCTTTCGCCACCGGGGCTGGGAGTCCCGCAGGAGCGTCTCGTAGGTCAGCCGGGTCTGTTCGAGGCGGATCGCGTCGTCGATCTTGCGGATCTCCCAGAGCTGCATCCGGCGCCACATCGCCCAGGTCTGCCCCGGCGCGAGGATCCAGCGCATCAGCCGGATCCGCTCGATCGTCCGGTCGCCGTCCGAGCTCAGCTTCGCGAGGCGGGCGATCGCGTGACGGCCGGCCTCGCTGATGATGATGAACAGGACCGGGATCACGGCGTGCATGCCCACGCCGATCGGGTCCGGCCAGGACGTCGACGCGTTGAAGGCGATGGTGGCGACAGTGAGGCCCCACGCTGTCGGGCGCAGCAGGGGGAAGGGGATCCGAAGCCGGGCGAGGTACAGGTCCAGGGCGAGGAGGACGAGGATCCCGGCGTCGACCCCGATGGGGAAGACGCGCGCGAAGGCGCCGAGGTCCTTCTGGATGGCGACGTCGCGGACGGCGATGTAGCTGCCGCCGAGGCCGATCAGCGCGATGCTGAGGGCGCCGATCATCAGGACCGTGACCAGTACCCAGTGGATTCGCGTCATGACTGGTTTGTCCACGCCTCTCCCCCTTACTCAGTGTGCTCGGGGGTAACCATGTCATGTGAGGCTGACGGGACGGGACGCGCCTACCTGCTGAGCGTCCGGAAGCCGCCCTCACGGGCGATTTGAGTACTCAACGCCACTCTTCAAGTGCGGACAGTGTCTGCCGGTGCGACGCCGCCGCCGTCTGGTACCACCGGGCCCGAGGACGAGTTGGTGGTTCGGCTACCAGTCGAATCCCGCTTCACTGGCCAGAACAGCGTCGGTGGCTTCCTTCCGGAAGGTCTTCAGTTCATGCACATCGACCTTCTGCTCTCGTGCAGAGCGCCGACGTGCTCGGCCAGCAGGATGAGGCCATCAGCCACGATGTCCATACGGGTCGCCGCAGGACGGGTGAAGATCGACCTGAGATCCCGGGGCTTCATGGCCCCAGGCTAGGCCGGAGGCAGAGCGCGAGCACTCGGATTTCCCCGTCCCCTTCTCGGCAGCAGGTCCGGCTGCGCCCGGTCTCAGGGGCCGACGATGATCCAGGTGATCAGCGTGGCCCCGAGCAAGGGATGGTGCCGGTGAAGGACGCTCAGGCCGCGCCCGCCTGTCTCGTCGGCGCCGAGGCGCACGACGTAGTCCTCGGCCTGCGGGTCGTAGGAAGGCCGGCGTTCCCCGATTCGCGGCTCCAGCTCCAGCTGCGCCCGGACCGCATGGATCGCTCGCTCCTCACGGGGTGACAGCTGCGGGAGCAGCTTTTCGGCTTCGTCGGAGTAGGCGACGAAGGTTGTCACCGGCCAGCCTCGGCGATCTTGCGGCGCAGTTCGGCGGCGGAGGCGGCCGGGGTGATGGTGAGGGCGCTGACGGCTTCGGGGGAGGTGTTGCGGCGGAGGTAGTCGCGGTACCGGTCTGCGAGCGCCGGGACCTGGTCGAGGGGAGTGCGGGCGAGTTCGTCCTCGAAGGCCGCCAGTTCGTCGGGCAGGCCGAGCGAGGCGAGGCCGGCCAGGGCCGCCCGCAGTTCGGGCAGCGTGCCCATCGCGGGGGTGTAGGGCTCCGGCTGGTGGGCTGCAGTGCTCACGGTGGACTCCTTCGTCGGTTGGTGACGACGCTACTGGGCCGGACGGGGGAGTAGGAGGGCGATGGCGTTGTTGGCCGACCTGAGGAGGTGAAGCGGGGATGGGAGCCTGCTGCGGGCGCGGGCTCGGGGGAGTGTTGACTGCCCGAGGGGGAGTGAGTCGTCAGGAGACTGGCGGGCACCGACAGACCCGGAAGGTCACCCAAATTTGGGTGACCTTCCGGGTCGGCGGACCCGGGCCCGCGGTACTGGTGGTGGCAGGTTGTCGGGCCGCTCGTTCGAATGCGGCTGACCAGGCGGCACGGCAAAGGCCCGGCTGGTCCTTGGGTCCAAGGGGCCGGGCCTTCGGCTTGGTCACCCAAATTTGGGTGACCAGCGATCGCTCAGAGAAAGCTCTCCGAGGCGTCGACGATCGTCCTGGCCGCTGCCGAGATTGCCTTCAGGGTGGCCGGGGTGGCGTCCTGCAGGTCTTGCCGAAGCGTTGTCGACGCCTCGGTGAGCACGGCGAGCAGAGCCAGGGCTCGGCCTTCGTCGACGATCTCGGCGTCGACGGTGACGATGTCACCTTGGGCGTCGGGCACGCTGTCGGACGATGGTTCGTCGGTTCCGCCTTCGCCACCGGCTCTCGTCTCACCCAAATTTGGGTGACTCTCGGCGGGCCGATCCGCCAAGGCGACGGGGGACTGCGGGACCGTCTCCGACGGGCCGTGCCGCAGGTGATCCGAGTCCGGGCTGCTGGCGGACTCCTGGCCAGACGCTGTCGGGGAGGACTTTGTCTGCGGCGGGACCTGGGGGGCGATCGCCCGGACAGCCGCACCGAACTGGGCCACTGGCAGCGGGTCTGCGGGCTTCGAGAAACGCTCGACCATGGAGGTCAGAGCGGCCGCGGTCACTCGGTGCCCGTGCTCCGCTGCGTACGCGCGCAGTTCCACGTAGGCGCTTGCGGTGTTGCTCTCCCCTGCGAACTTCGCCAGGGGCAGCAGGGCGCGGATGTGGGAGGCGGGCACTGACCTCTTGGAGGGGCTGAAGGCGCTGACGGCTGCCGCGAGCGGCCATTCCTGAATCTGCCTGTTGACGTCCGACTCGGACTCGCCGATCTCTTCTTCGCAATACGTGGCCCAGGTCCTGCCGCCGGCGCGGTACAGGCCGCGGTCTCGGACGGCGTGGGCCGCCTTGCCCTTCATCCACGCAGCTTCGGTGGCGTGCGCAAACGCCCGTTCGCACTGCGCGAGGTCGCTCAACTCATCAGCGGTCAGCTCGCCGGTCGCCTGGAGGAGTTCCGGCTCTGGGATGAGGTCAGCGGTCAGGGGCTGAGGGCGGCTGGGGCGCGGGCTCGGCTGACTCGGCGGCGGGATGACACCCACCCCGGTGCCGGGCCGTTGCTCCGGCGACTCCGGGACGTTCTCACTGTCCGGTCCGGCTGCTCCGCCGGCGGCGGCATCAGCTTCCCGTCGCTGGCGTTCGCGATCCAGCCGCTTCTTCTCCATGTTCTTGGTGTGCTGGCTCACGGCAGCAGCCCCCTTGTCTCCAGCTCCAGGACGAGCGCGCCGAAGGGCCCCTTGCTGGCGTTGACGACCGGGAAGCCTATGGCCTGGGCGATCGTCTCGGACCTGGGGATCGTCGTGGACAGGACGTCCCAGCCCTCCCCTTCCATCTCCTCGCGGTAGTTCTTGGTGGAGCTCGCGTTGGCGACGGTGCGGTTCAGGAGGACGACCGCCCTGGGAGGCTGTCCGTCGGCACGCAGCGGGGCGGATCGCTTGATCATGTCGGCGAGGGTCGTCTTGTCGACGGGGTCGACGATCCGTTCGAAGTCCGCCGCTGTGGGTGCCATGTGCAGGATCACGAGGTCCGCGACGCGAAGGACCGAGTCCGTGATGTCCGGGTGGTTCTCACTGTGGCCGCAGTCGACGATGCCGATCTCGTCTGCGGGGAGGACGTACTCCTTGTGGAAGCGTGCGGAGGCGGCGAGCTCGACCGGGAAGGGGAACTCACCGCTCTGCGACCACTGCCAGAATTGGCGGGAGTGGTCGGCGTCGAAGCCCCTGACCTTGCGCCCGTTCGGGGCGATGGTCGTTTTGAGCGCTTGAAGCGCGTGGGCAAGCAGGCCCGAGTCCGTGGTCTTGCCGCCGGTTCGAGGAGACACATTGGCGATGAGCATGGGACGACAGTAGCGGCGCCGTCCGTCTGACATCACAGCCGGGGTGAAGATTCTTTGGTTTTTCTGACAGTTCGTCCCATTTGAGCCCGCCAGCCGAAGGGCCCGGTCACCCAAATTTGGGTGACCGCCGGCCCGCAGACTGTGGCCGATCCCTGTCGATCGGTCACCCAAAATTGGGTGACCGACCCCGCTCCTGGCTCACGGGTGCACGCAGGCGGGTCCGGCCTCCGCGCCGCTATTCCGAGTAGAGGTCTGTCAGGCGGGGCAGCCGCCGGCTCAGCTCGTCGCGGTCCGCGAAGTTGAAGCCCCATTCCGGGTCCAGCTTCGGGTAGCGGATGCTGAAAGCGCCATCAGGGAGGTTCTCGCCGGTGGCCGTCTGGTAGGCGGTCCACGCGATGCTCAGGGTGGCTTCGCAATCGCCATCGATCCCGCGTTCAGCAAAGGCCCGGACTACGGGGAGGGCGGCGAGGGCGTCGGGATCGGTGATGACGCGCTCGAACGTCTCCCGGCCCTGGGTGATGAGCCAGCCACGGAAGTAGTCGAATCCGTCGTCGGAGCATCCCCCGTTGATCACGTACGCGGCACCCCAGAGCGGGGCCCGATAGGAGTCAGCCATCAGATCCCAGAGGGCTTGCTGAGCCGCGAGGATCTCCTCGACCGGGCGGATGGCGAGCAGTGCGGCCGCCCCCTCGGCGATGGCGTCGCCGTTGTCCGGGACCAATACCTGCGAGCGGGCTTCCTCGATCAACTGCCAGAACTGCTTGGTATCCATGCCGCTGAGCTTGTCACCGGACTCTGACAGCGCAGTTCGGCCTCGGGACCGAGAGTCAGTCCCACCAGAAATCCCAGTAGCGGCCGTGGACGAGTCGTTCGGCGTATGCCGCCAGCGTGAACGGATGACTGCCCTGCCAGATGTTGTCGGGGCAGAACGCGAAGTGCTCGGCGGCCACAAGGAGAGCCTCCTCTGCCGATATCGGGGGTGCCGCGACGCTCAGATGGAGGGTGGAGGGGCCGACTGCGACGACGCGTGCACCGAAGCGTTCCTCCCAGCCGGCGACGCCGGCGGAGAACTTGGCGGTGTCGTTGTCATAGTTGACCGGCCCGTCCCAACCTGCAGCCGTGAGCGCGTTGGCGCCCGAGCCGGCAGCGACGAGTCCCAGGCGGGCCTGTGGCCGACAGGCAGCGAAGTGCCGCGCATACTCGACAGCCGCGGTGTCCGGGTCAGTGGACGGCCGGTGAGCCGGCGCGAGTCCTGGCCAGGCCCGGCCGAACGGGGCAGTGACGGCCAGGCGGTCCTCCGACGACAGCACGTCGTCGTCCTCCCCGATGGTGGTGTAGTTCTTCCACCATCGCGCGAGGAGCCCGGCAGCATCGTGGATGTCCGGGGAGGACATCCGCTCGGGAAAGAGCTCACCGGAGCCCCAGGGACTGAACTCGCTGTCGTGAACACCCCTGGAGTCGAGCAGCAGCGGCCACAGACCCGTACGAACGCGCTCGGCATGGATCCGCGCCCAGAGCCCGGCGGTCACGGGTCCGTCACTCATCCAGAGAGCTTGGACGGCTCCACTGCCTTCGTCCGACGTGATCATCCGGCCGTGCGGAAGTGGAGTCTCGACGGCGGACAGGAGCTCAGGGTTCATAGGCGGATGCTAGAGCGTGCCTGATGACCGATCTTGTGGCAGGTCGATCGCCGGGACTGCCATTGATCGTGACGTGGCAGATATGTGCACACCCCCTCCCCTGGCCGAGGCGAAGGCGGCAAGATCAAGGAATGGCTGATGACGATCTCCCTCCCGCCGGTCCAGGTGCCCGTGGCTCCGGGCCAGCGACGCTCGCGCTCGCTGCGCCGCGGGAGCGCACCGTGGACAAACACATGTACCGCCCCTTCGAAGACCGGCCGGCGTGGTCGTTCCGACTGCAGGTGTTCACCGCTGCGGGCCAGCGGCCGGTGGCCGTGGTGACGCAGACCCTCCGCGAGGGCATGGGGCTGACGAACGGCGCGGAGGAGTACGCCCAGGCGGTGTGGGAGCAGCTGTACCCCGAGGAGGCGTTGCCGCCGGTGTGGGTGCAGCGCCAGCTCCTCGGCGATGAGCTCGGCCAGGGGCAGGCAGAGTTCCAGCTGGTGGTGTTCGCCGAGGCCGAGAAGTACAAGGTGCGTCGGCCGACATGGTGGCCGGTGACCTCCGAGCAGGTGGAGCGGCTCGTCGGGGGACCGGTGGAGGAGGACCGCGGCGAGGGCTACGTCCCGCGCGAGGTGCCGCCTGAGCCGGAGCTGCGCTTCGAGGTGCTGGAGGTCTCCCGGCTCGGCACGCCGCACCCGTTCCGTGCGCCGAGGTGCATGCCGGACGGATCGCCGCAGTCGGTCAGCTGGTGGCGGCATCTGGTGCAGTCGCGCGGAGGCAGAGGGTGCTGCTGGTACCACCGGGGGGACTGGCGGGCCGTCGGCGACCTCGCGGTCAGGTTCCTCTCCGAGGGCATCGAGGCCGGTGTCAGCGCCGAGGACATGGCCGGCTTCGTGAACCGTCGAGCCGTCGAGACCGGCGTGGACATCTGGCAGCGGCAGGCACTGAACTCGCTGTTCAGGTTGGACTCGGCGATCACCCCGAACGACGTCGGCGGCTTCGTCGACGGCCAGCACCGGACCCAGGCCATGGTCGACGCCGGGACGAGCCGGACGGTCGTCTTGAAGACGGTGTGCCCCGCGGGGGAGTAGACCGGGCGCCACTGCGCCCGACAGGCGACGCGACAAGTCCCCGCCCTCCGAAACCCGATTGACCCGCGGTGAATGATGGAAGCGTGATTTCCAAGGAACGCGCCGTCGAGCTCGTCGAGTCCCTGTTGACCCGAGAACGGCTGACGTGGGCAGGACCCGAGCTGGCCATCTGCGCCGTGGAGGAGCGTGCAGTCGGCTGGCTCGTCTACTGGAACTCAGCGGAGTACGCCCGCACCCGTGATCCGCGTGACAGCCTCATCGGCAGCGGCCCCTACCTGGTGGACCGGCATGACGGCAGCATCCATCACATCCCCGCCACCACGTGGATAGCCAAGAACTGGGAGGAGTTCTACCTCCAGCAGATCAAGGGCATCCGACCGCCCGACCCACTGGCCTCGTCCGTCCGCGCACTCCTGCACTCCGCCGGGGTCGTGGCCGCGATGATCCACCTGCGCAAGCAAGCCCCGCTGCTGAGCCTGCTGGAAGCACGGGCCTACGTCGATGCCCTTCAAGGTGGCGCCGAACCCTCGGAAGAGCTGGCAGGGCGCACCCGGACGCAGGAGCGGTGCCCGCGCCTGTCGATCGAAACATTGAGCGGTCCGGTCCAGTAACCGTACGACCCTCCAGGCCAGTGGAAACGGCAGACCTCACCGCGGTTCGAGCACTTCACCGAACCAAGACGATCTCCGGCCACGAACACCTTGCCAGAGCCACACGAGTCAGTACCCCGACAGCCAGGCGCGGAGAAGGCATCCAGTGCAGGGCTACCAGGCCGTCGCGATGGTCGTCGTCGGGGAGTGTGCTGCGCGGGGCGGAGGTGGACACCGGCCCGTGGCCGCCGTGGGCGATGGGCAGACCGGCCAGGTGGAGGGCGTGCATCGTCCGGTCCGCCAGATCCCGGTCGAGGGGCTGGCCGCTCGTGGGCGGGAGGCCCTCGGACGGGGAGGTGACGGTCACCGGCGAAGGCTGCTACCGGCCTTCTTGTGGTCGGCACGCTGTCGGGCGGTGGCCTGGAAGGGAATGCGCCCGAGGGCGAGCACTTCGTCCCGCACACCGTAGAGCATCCGATAGACCAGGGCGTCGGTCGCGGCGTCGAGCCAGTTCTCGGTGGCGGCGCGTGGCGGCATCGGGCCGAGCGCGGTGGTGAACCAGACTGGGAGGAGACCGGGGCCGGCGACGGCAGTGCCGATACGGGCGCGGGCGATCCGGACCAACTGGTCATACGCGTCCTCGCCGGCCTCGGCGGCTTCGACGAGGGTCTGGTCAAGGCGCTGGTCTCGGTCGAGGACGGTGCTGGCGGTAGTTGCGGCCGCCCGCAGCCGGTCGGTCTGAGCCGTGGCGGTCCTGAGCCTGGTAGCGGCCGCGCGGTAGGCAGTGGCTGCTTCGGTGAAGGCCTCGCTGCCGAGTGCGGCACGGGCGAGTGTGCCGCTGGCGGCCAGGACGGCGGAGCGGGCCTGCTCCAGAGACACGGTCGCCTCGTTGTAGACAAGCAGGCTGCCGTGATGACGGGCACGATCGGCCGCCGGGAGCAGCCGGGCTTCGGCAGCCCGCCCGGCAACGGCCTTGGCGACCAACTGGTTGATCTCGTTGTCGGTGGCGTCCAGGTCGACGGCGGTGCCGCCGGCGGCGGTGCGAACGCGCCGCTCCAGCCAGGCAACTCGTTGGCCGAGGTCCTCGACCAGAGTGCGCACCTCCTTCGTCTCGTCGTCGAACTCGTCGGCCCGCCGTTCCAGGCTGTCGATCTCGTCGGCCTGCCCGCGGAGCTTGTACTCGGCCGAGTCCAGGCGGCTGCTCGTCTCGCCGCTCTGCTGCTCGTATTCCTCGCGCAGGCCCCGGAGGTCGGATTCGACGTCGTCCACCGAGCGGCTGAGCCGGCGGACCAGGTGCTCCGCGTCGCCGTAGGGGCTGCTCACTTGTTGCTCCCGTTGGGGTCGTCGGGCAGGCCGGTGAAGAAGCTGGCGGCGGCGCAGAGCGCGGCGGCGACGACCCACCAGGCACTGAGCGTGCCGGTGGCCAACGCAGCGAGCAGCAGGGCGCAGACGGCGAGCAGGGCAGCACTGGCCCGGTGTCGGCGGTGGGGACGGCTCCTCGGCAGCGGCTGTGCTGTCCATCCGGTGCCGAGGGCGGCCAGGAGGAAGGGGAGGAGGAGCAGGAGCCAGCCCCAGGCGACCCAGCCCGGGATCACGGCGGCGGCGGTGAGGCCGGCGATGGCGGCGGCGCCGCGTCGGGTCCACATCACGATCTGCTCGGTGGCGTGCCTCGCTGGCTCCGCGCGAAGGCCTGGAACCTCTGCGGTGTAGGCGAGAAGGCTGTCGGTGGCTGCCATCAGGTCGGCGAAGGCCTGGGTGCGGCCTTCCGTACCGGGGCCGAGCGCGGCAGCGGCGGAGTGCCGTTGTCCTACGTCGTTCTGCAACTGCGCGAACCGCGCGGAGACCGTGTCCACCCGTGCCCCTCCATCAGGTCGAAAGCGGCTCCAGCCGCTCCGCCGAGAGGGTATACATGGGCACTGACAGTTCGTGGCCAATTTCGGAAAGTAGCCGTTCGTCGGATTACCCGCCGAGGCTGGCCGGGCGAGTACGACGTCGATCGGCAGCTCCGGCCCGGCTGGCCTACCCGATCCGGGAGGGACGCGGCGGACCTGGCCCGCGACGGACGGGGAGCATCCCCGCAGGTGCGGGGAGCAGGGCTTGACGGAGTTGTTGTCGTCGCGGTTCAGGGGAGCATCCCTGCGGGTGCGGGGAGCAGGTTGCGGACCAGGCTGTCGCCGAAGGTGTGGAGGGACCATCCCCGCGGGTGCGGGGAGCAGATCCCGTCGGCCATGAACAACAGGATCAGGCTGGGACCATCCCCGCGGGTGCGGGGAGCAGGTGTCGATGGTGAACTCGGGGGCGGAGTCCATGGGACCATCCCCGCGGGTGCGGGGAGCAGGCCCTCAAGGACACGCCGGCCGACCCCGACGCGGGACCATCCCCGCGGGTGCGGGGAGCAGGGCACGAGCTTGATGGCCCGGAAGACCATCTGGGGACCATCCCCGCGGGTGCGGGGAGCAGGTGTGGAACGCGATGTTGCGCTGGTGGCGCTGGGGACCATCCCCGCGGGTGCGGGGAGCAGGGCCGCGCTGCTCGACGACGCGGTGCTCTCCCGGGACCATCCCCGCGGGTGCGGGGAGCAGAGCCTGGCCACCCTGCTGGACGCGCTGATGGTGGGACCATCCCCGCGGATGCGGGGATGGTCCCTGGGCGCTGTCGTTGGGCATGCCGACGGCCTGCTGCTTCCCGCACCCGCGGGGATGGTCCCTCGGCAGCCGCCCGGCCCGGCACGTACGAACTCCTGCTCCCCGCACCCGCGGGGATGGTCCCCGTAAGAGCTCGTAACAGGATCATGTGCTCGAGGATCGGACAGGCTGGGTCGACCGGTTGAGGGTAGGGCCTGGCATCCTCATGCAGATGAGCGAGACAAACGAGCGCCGGGACGTCCCGAAGGACCGTTGGGTGTTCGGCCTGGAGGAGATCCCCGCCTCTGACGGGGGCGAGGACGGGGCAGTCCATGGTGTTGCCCCCGTCTTCGGCACCACCCTGATCTGCGCTCCTGAAGGCACGCCGCAGGCACTGTGCTGGGCGGCGGAGGAGATCGTTTCCCAATGTGGGCCGGACTGGGCCGTGTCATCGGTCCTCCTTCAGTGGCTCAGGATCGAAGCTGGCGATGAGCTTCGACTGGGGGTGGAGAGCTGTCTGCTGGAGCGCGTCTCCGACGATCGGATTCGCCTGCAGGCCCACTACAACCAGTGGGAAGAGATGCTCGTGCCCATGGCAGACGTTCGGCGGTTGCTGATCGACATGATGCACTTCCTCACCAAGGAGGCGCGTCACCCGCTGCCGAGCTGGCGCATCCGACGCCTTGGGGAACGGGACTGGACGCAGAGGCGCACCGCCGAGTAGCTGAGTGTTCGCCGCCAGCCGCGTACAGGCTGTGGGTGCATTCCGTGACTACCCAGCTGCCTTTTGAGGCGTCGCCAGCAGATCAGAGAGCAGGCGAGCGAGACGAGTCCGTCGTGGAGGTCCAGGCGTCGTTCCCAGCGGGTGGCGAGGCGCTTGAACTGGTGCAGTAGGGCGAAGGTCTGCTCTACGACATAGCGCAGTTTGCCCAGGCCGTGGATATCGGGTGTGCCTCGTTGGGAGATGACCGGCAGGATGCCGCGGCGGCGCAGTTCGCGGCGGTTGGCGTTGCTGTCGTAGCCCTTGTCGCCGAGCAGGGCGTCAGGGCGCTTACGCGGGTGCCCGACCCGGCCAGCGACCGGTGGGATGCCGTCGACCAGGGCGAGGGTCTGGGTGACGTCGTTGACGTTCGCCGCGGTGGTGATGACGTTGAGCGGGGTGCCGTTGCCGTCGCAGATCAGACATCCGATGGGGTTAGCGGGTCAAGCCGCTATGGCAAGTTCGAGCTTGGGAGGGGCCGGAAAGGCGGTGCTCTCGCTGTAGAGCGTGCCGGTTGCCAGGCAGTGGTGGAGGCAGCCGAGGAGCCGGTTGTAGAGGTTTCTCTGGGCTGAGGTGTGGCGGTCGCCGGCCTTGCGGCGGCGGTCGTAGTGGGCCCTTGCACCGGGGGAGGCAGTGAGGGAGGCGAAGGCCCAGACGTAGCCGACCGCGGCCAGGCGCTGGTTCTTGACCCGGCGGACCATGACCGCGTGGCTCTTGCCTGAGGCTCGCGTGACGGGTGCCAATCCGGCGTAGGCCTTGAGTGCCCTGGCATCAGCGAAGCGGGTGCGGTCGTCGCCGATCTCGGCGAGGACCCGGGCACCGCTGAGCGCGCCGAGGCCGGGGAAGCTGGTGATGACCGCCGCGTCGGGATGCTGCTCGAACAGCTCGACGGAGGCTTCGGCGAGGTCGTCCGCGGCGGTGCAGGCGGCCTCGAACTTGCCTAGCAGGGCGAGGGTTTGTCGGCCCATCGCGCTCTCGACCTGCGGGAGCTGGCGCATCTGTGGGATGCGAAGGGCGGCGTGCAGGCGCTCGACCTCGGCGTCGATGCCGCGCTGGCGGCCCGGGCGCTTGAGCACCGCCTTCAGCTGGGTGCGGGTGAGGCGGGCGGCCTGGCCGGGGGTCGGCGCTGCGGCCAGCAGGGTGCGGGCCAGCGGCGCGTTGAAGCCGCCAGTCATCGGCTGGACGGCGGCGAGGTAGCCGGGGAAGTACTCGCGCACGTGGGAACGGAGCTTGTTGCCGGCCTGGGTGCGGTCCCAGACCGCATCCTGCTGGGCGCGGGCCAGGACGGCGACGGCCTGGGCGAGTTCACTGTCGGCCGGCAGCGTGCGGTGGGGATCAGCATCGGTGCGCAGGATGTTCGCCAGCACCATCGCGTCGAGGTGGTCGGACTTCTTGCGCGAGACGGTGTGCCGCTCGCGGTAGCGGGCGGCTGCCATCGGGTTGACGGCGTAGACGGGCCTGCCGGTCGCCCGCGGGCAGGCCACGAGCAGGCCGCGGGAGGTCTCGATCGCCACGGGTATCCGCTCGCCGGGGCTGTCGCCGTGCTCGGCCAGGAGGTCGAGCAACTGCTGCAGTCCGGCCGCGTCGTCCCCGATGCGGGCCCGGCCCAGGAGTTTGCCGTCACCGTCGACCACGGCGATGTCGTGGTGGTCGCTGGCCCAGTCGATCCCGCGGAACACCTTCATGGGCGTCCCCCTCGTTCTTGCGTCCGATGTGGATATCCGCTGGTCAAAGACCTGCGCGGAGGCACGCGACTCCCTAATGGAAGGGCTCTGGGCCCGTCATCCGATTGGTCGTTCGTGACCCCAGCTGACCGCAGGGGCCTCGGTCTGTGCAGGAGCTCGAAGGCGTCCCGGCGAAGTGAGAGGTGCACCCTGCGGCGGGCTCGGACCACGGACATTCGATCACCCGCGCGACGACGGCCGTGAAGGTGCCGGACGCCGGGGCCCGCCGATCTCTTGTTGGAGGTCAGGGCCTCGTGTGTCTGTGAGGAGTGGTCCCGACGCCTGGCATCCTCACGGCCGTGCTCCTCGGCGGTGGTCGGCCGACGCCCGGGGCCAACTCTCTGGAGGGTCAAGGCTCGGGTATGTCGTATGACTCACCGGACGTCAGCTGATCACCGCCGAGGTGAAGCCGGAGAGCCTGTCTGATCTGAGGGTTCTGGACCCCGTGGTGCTTTGGGCTTCACCGGCTTCGGCCCCCATTAGGTGGTGCTTGCTGCCAGTCTTGCGGCGGTCGACAGGCGACGGGCCCGTCGCGGCGCCCCTTTTTTCGCGCGCACGTGGGAGGCGTCCACGCACGCGCGGCTCCAGTCCAGTTCCCCGGCCGCGTTCAACTCCGCCAGCAGTATCCGGTGCAGTTGGTCGAAGGCTCCGGCCTCGGTCCACCGACCGAGCCTGCGCCAGCAGGTCTGCCCGGAGCCGAAGCCCAGCTCGGGCGGCAACTGCTGCCAGGTGATGCCCGTGTACAGCACGAACAGGACGCCCTGCAGGCACAGCCGGTCCGCAACCGGCCTCGGACCCGGCAACCGCTCCGGCCAAGGCGGCAGGACCGGCTCGATCAGCGCCCACAGTTCGTCATCGACAACCCACGGCTTGCTCACACCACGCCAACGGCCCAATCGTCATACCGGATACGGCCGTCAGCGCCCATTCGCCTGATCGTGTTACGAGCTCATAGTGACGTCCACTACGTGACTGAAGGGTCGGTCGGCAGGTAACCCTTCTGGCGTCAGCATTCGTCGCCCCTCTTTGACGACGGATGGTGTTATCTCAAATCCCCGCACGGCGGGGCAGACGCGATCCTCGGTGACAGTGAGGAGGCATCCCGGATCAGCCGGGAATTTTCAATGACGAAACTATATCGCCAGCCGAAGGGTCGTCCAGTTTCATGAATCGGAAAATGGGGCCAATGTCAACAAAGAAGGTACTTCTATATTATTGTCATGTAATCCTAGGTGAGAGATCCAATCCTGGGTGACAGTGAATTCCTTTGGAATTTGACAGGCTTCATGTCTGCGGTATCGTGGAGGCGAATCGCCTCGCGCGTCTACTCTCGTCGGGTATTATTAGTGAAGGAATCATTCTGAATGACTGGCCATCGCCATCAGATCCGTTCGGACTCCCGCAGGTCTGGAGTAGTAATTCCGTACAGGTGGATTGCGGTTCTGTTTGATGCCCTCGTGGCCATTGCCCTGGTCGCTTTGGGCTTCGATCCCGTTGCGGCTGTTCTTATCTTCCTCGGACTACTTGTAGTCCCGTTGCTGATGGCCAAGGGTCAGCATCGCTAGCGGAGAAAGCAGTATGTATGCAGAGGCAAGTTGCCGATGTGAGTATATATCTCCGTGCTGATACCGCCCATCCGGATAGAATGTCTATTGATATTCTACGAAATTTCGGCGAGCGTGAGGCGAATCCCACTGCTTTGCAGAAATGGGAGCTGCAGTCAGCCCAAATTCCCGATCGTAGGTAATTTCATAAGGCCCGAGGCTTGCGGCCAGGTCTGGGTTCAGTGTGAGAACGCGCATGTGTTTGAGCAGGGAATGGCCGCGCCAGGTTGGCAGCGGGGCGAGTGGAACAGCGTATTCGGTCAGCTTGGTGGGGAGTCGGAGAAGGCAACCGGTGACGCTTTCGAGTTGATCGTCGTCGACTGCTCCGCCGGGTCCGAGGAGTACACCGGCGAGGGTCGTGTACTGGTCACCGTCGCGGATCAGGAGGATTGCTTCGATGCTGTCCTCGCCGTCACGTACGAGGGCGCTGAGCTGTTCCTCGTCGGTCGTCCGGGTGGCGGCGTAGTGCAGGCCGGCGAGGGTACGGCTTCCCCATTCACCGCTCCTGGTCAGGACATACCGGTCGGCGTTTTCCTGCCGCTCACGCTTTTTCGTGTCCCATTCCTGAAGAGCGGTTTCCGTCTGGTGGGGCCAGGATGACGCGGATCGCCGGTCGTAGCCTTCGGCCACGAGCGTGGGGATGCTGGAGGGGATGTTCCACTGGGTGGCCGCGTGCAGGAGCGTGGCTGTGCGCAGGAGGGGGTAGCGGCCGTAGATGTACTGTTCGGCGGCGTACTCGAAGCGTGGGGCCGCTCCATCGTCCGCGCTCGTGTACCCGGTGACGAACACTTGGGGGGCGGTGAGTCTTGCGGGCCGCTGGGTGCCTTGGTGGCGGTGGAGCCGGCCGATGCGCTGGAGGAGGAGGTCGATTGGGGCGAGGTCGGTGATCAGCAGGTCGGCGTCGATGTCGAAGCTCTGCTCGGCGACCTGGGTGGCGATCACGATGAGGAGTCCCCGGTCGGTTTGGCCGGGGCCGAGGCGGGACAGCAGCGTTTCGGTGCGTTTGGCGCGGTCGGCGGTGGTGAGCTGTCCGTGCAGGATCCTCACGTCGGGGCCGTAGATGTGGCGGAGGTGGCGGTAGGTGCGTTGGGCTCGGGTAACGGTGTTGCGGATGATGAGTGCTACCCCTCCGTCGGCGAGTTCTTCGCTCAGGAGGGCTTCGACGGGCTGTTCGTAGTAGCGGTCCTCGGCCTGCTTCTTGGGGGGTGGCTCGGGGAGGTGGGCGATGCGGACCGGGATGTCGTCGCGCCAGGTTTTGGCCTCGTAGGCACGGTAGACGGGCCTGTTGTCCTGGGCGCAGGCCGTGGTGACGCAGGGGTAGCCGGCAGGTTCGGGGAGGTCAGCGGTGTGGTCGGGTTCGTTGAGGGCGCCGGCCATGTAGGCGGAGGCCAGGGCCTGTCGCTGGGCGGGCGGGAGCGTGGCGGACATCAGGATGACCGGCACGCGTGCCTGGCCGAGCCACCGAAGCCCTTCGAGGAGGAACTGGCTCATGTAGACGTCCGCGGCGTGCACCTCGTCGAGCAGGACGACCTTGCCTGCGAGTCCGAGAGCGCGGAGCATGACGTGGCGGGTGCGGGTGGCGGCGTGGAGGAGCTGGTCGATGGTGCCTACGACGGAATGCCCGAGGAGGCCTCGTTTCGGGCCGAGGAGCCATTGCGCCGGTCCGTGGCATTCGCGGCAGTCGCCGTCGGCGGGGTCCTGGCCGGCGTCGACGGAGCGGAACTTCGCGTCGGGGTCCGGTGCGGTGGGTGAGGTCAGGGCGCGCCACTCGCGGTTGAATGCCCGCTTGCCGTGCAGGAGGACGGCGGTGTCCTCACTGCCCGGTTGGAATCGGGCCATCCACCGGCGCACGTGCGAGTACATGGGGTCGGATGTCGCCTGGGTCGGCATGCCGATGAATGCGCCCGATGCGCCCCAGCGTGCGGCGAGGATCTCGAGGGCCCCGAGGCCGCCCTTTGTCTTTCCCTCGCCCATCGGCGCCTCCAGGATCAGCAGTCCGGGCGCCGCCATCTCCCGAGCCGCCCGCAGGACCATGGCCTGGGAGGCTCGTGGCGTGCGGACCTCGACATGCGTCCACACGTCCTCGTCGGACGGCACCGGCATGCGCTTCCAGCCGCCGTCCAGGCGCAGTTCCGTCCACGACTTGCTGGCCCGGCTGCGGCTCTTCGCCATGGAGACGGCGTCGAGGGAGCCGAGCCCTTCGAAGTGGGTCTCGTCCGAAGCGATCCAGTCAGCCATCACGACGATGCCCGACAGTCCCAGCTGTTGCGAGCGCGAGGGCCTGGCGGTGGGGCAGACACTCTTCAGATCGCCGTAGCCCACTGCGGCGGTGAAGACTTCGAGCAGCTGCCGCTGGGTGTCTGCCCAGACGGCACTGCGATGGCCGTGGCCCATGCCCAGAGCGTCGCGGCTGACGAAGACCCCTGCGTTGGGGAACGTGCCGTGGTGCCCTGCAGCCAAGGGCCACACCCAGTCGACGTGCTCAGGGGTCCAGGCAGCCGCGGGCAGGACCGTGTGGAGGATCTTCCCGCCGGCCAGGTCGTGCCGCCATCGCCGTGTGGTCTCGGCGGTGACGGACACCGGCCAGCTCAGCCCCGCGCGCCGCAGCGCCTGCAGGCTCGCCCCGTCGATCCGCTGGAACGCGGGGGTCGCCTTCCCGATGTCGTGGACGCCGCAAAGCCATGCCAGGAACCGACGTCCCTGACCGCCGCTGAGCGAATCGAGCAGATCGCACTGAGTGGGGGCGAGATAGTGGTCGAAGAGGAGCTCCGCGACCGCGGCCGTGTCCAGCATGTGGCAGAGCAGGGGACTGACCGTGCCGCCCGCGTAGTCCGCGGACTTCCCGAAGACCGCTCCCAGACGGCCCACGTCCTCAGGCGTCAGCCCGAGGCCTGCGCAGACGACGGAAACAGAGTCAACAGCCCTCACGGCAACCCTCCCTCACCTTCTATGTGCACAACGACACGCCACTCGCGCCTGCCCAGGCGCCCCGCGGGGCCCCGCCACCTCAGCCGCCGGCGTCCGGCCCGCAGCCGCGCCGTTCACAGCTGCCCCTCGTGGCCGGCCACTTCGAGAACCGCCCCGGCCGGGGAAGCGCTTATAACCCGAACGCCACCCCCACCGCCGCAACGAACACCTACTCCGCGGCCAGCGTCAGCAGACCGCACCCGTAGGCCCGCGCCCTGCCCACACCCACGGTCAACGCGTCTACGAACAACGTCGGCTCCGTCACCGTCAGCAGGCCTTCGAACGTCGCCGTCTGCAGGGTCACGCGCCGCGCACCCTTGTCCTTGCCGAACGACAACCTCTCCGTCCTAACGATCCGGATGTCCGGCTCCCCGCCGACACCCGTCCGCGGCACCTCGAACCCCCAGCGCCCGGCGCGCTCCAGGAACCAACGGCTCTGATGCACCGGCGTCCTGTGACCCAGCACCTTCCCACGCGCAAGGGTCGGACCCGACGGGCCGCCACCGCCCCCCTCAGCGTCCCCGGCCCCCGGCCCCCGCGGCACCGAATGCACCGGATTCGCCGTCACCCTGAACTGATACCGCTGACCAGCCTCAATCCGCGACAACAAACCACCGTAGTCCCGCCCCTGCGGCTTGCCGGCAGCCACATCCGGCCACCCCGCCTGCTCGACAATATGCGTGAAATCAGCCTCCAACTGCGTCAGGACCAGCAACGCCGGCCGATGCGGCAAATCCGCGTCCAGGCGCCACAACGAGCGCCCCGGATCGTCATACAGCCCGGTAGCGCCGGCGACCGCCGCATGCATCGCCTGCGGCGAACCCAGCAGCTTCTGCGCCCCCGGGCGCAACGGGTTCAAGAACACACGAGTAAGGATGGGCATGCCTACCAGCCGAGGAGTGCGAGGGGATCGTGGACATTGCCGTCGTCCGGCCTGCCGGTCGGAACGGGGAGGTGCTCACGGTGAACCCGGCGCGTCGTGAACCGGCGCGCCAGCGGATCGAAACTGACAGGCTGATCATGAAAAGTGTGCTCGCCGGTCGGACTGTCCCACGACGCGTCCAGAGCGACACTCGCCCCCGTCCTCACACCCCGCCGGTACTGCGCCCGGGCGTGCCACTCTTCCGCCGCCAGCACCGACTCCACCGTCCCCTCCCGCAGCCCCAGACTCAACGGCAGGCTGGGCGGGCAGCACTTACGCCCCAGGGACAGAGTGAAAACCGGGGCACGCAAAGCACCGTCGACCTCCTCCAGCACCGACTGCTCCCCCTCCAACGCCGCGACGAACACCGCATCCTGCAGGTAGTACCGCGTCGACTCGTTCGTACGGTTACCAGTCGACTTCTGCACACCCTTCGCATTCACCGCCGTCGACAGAATGTCCCCACCCCGGAAGTCCGAAATCACCCGGTAGTCCCGCAACAGCGTCCCCGGCTGGTCCACCCGCACACCGAACCGAAGACCCGCCCACCGCGCCGGCGACGCGTCCCGCTCATGACCGACCGCGGCACACACCAGACCGACCACACCCGACTTCGTCGGCTGATGCGCACTCGTACGCCGCGCCACCAACGCCCGCTGATCACCCCACGACTGCAACGGCCCCGCCAACCGCAACAACAACACCGCCCCGCTGCTCACTGATGCACCTCCGTCAGGCGCCTGCGCAGTCCGGCCAGCAGGTCGGGGAACGCGCTCCGCTCGCCGAACGACTCCAGGCTCTGGTCCCCGAGCATGTGGGTGTGGCCGGCCCAGTCCGGCGGCGCGGCCCACTGCGTCGTGACCGACGTGTGCTCGTCGTCGAGGCACTGCACCGAGCGCGACGCGATGCCGTCCGCCCCCGGGCGCACCGGGCTCTCGAACGCCGTCACCAGGTTCACGGCCTGGTCCGTCCGGTGCGTGACCGCGATCAGCTGCGGCACGGTCCGGTGGGCGAAGCTGCTGATGTGGCCCTTCGGCATGGACTTGGCGAACGCCTCGACGAACCGCAGCACACCGTCGACCGCCTCCTGCGTGCCGTCGAGCGTCTTGGCGAGCTGGTGCACGTTCACGTTCGCGTAGCGGTACAACGTCGCCGAGTTGAAAGGCCGCCGTACGATCATCCCGGCGCCCCGCTCGTCCTCTTCGTTCGCGTCGTCCACCGCCGTCAGGTAGTCCGTCTCCAGCTCCACGGCGTGCGTCGACAGAGCGTGCGCGACCTGCACCGCCCCCTCCACCCCGATCGACGACAGGTTCGCCACCATCCGCCCGAACAGCGCCACGTCCAGCGGATGCTTCTCCGACAGCGCCTGCTTCACACCGGCACCCTTCGCGTACTCCTCCAGCTCCTTGTCACCCAGGCCCTGCGCCTTGGCCGCCAGATCAGCGATCGCGTCCAGCTGCCGATGCCCGTAGAAGAACAGGTACGACGTCTCCTCCGCCTTCTTGCTGCTCGCCGTAATACCCAGCGGTGCGAGCAACGCCGTCGCCAGCCGCCCGGCCTCCGCCGCCTCCACCGCGTGCCGCTTCACCAGCCGGTCCGCCAACTGCGCCGCGATCCGCTTCGTCCGGATCCCCAACTGCGCGTCTTCCATGCCCATCTCGTCGGCGAAGTACATCCGCGTGGCGCGCTTCCACGCCGCGTCCGACACCCGCGAACGCCGGTACCCGCCGAAGTACGCCTCCTTCGGGCTGCCGTTGTCATCCCGGTTCAAGTTCGCCGGCGGCACCGTCTGGACGATGTGGCATTCGACGACACTGCGCAAGGTGGTGCTCATACCGCTGTCTCCTCGTTCTCCACGCCACTCCAGGCGTGGTACGCGTTGCCCCAACGCACACGGATCCGTGCACGCTGCTCAGGCCGGTTCCAGAACCTCAGGTCCGTGACCAGCTGGCTGTAGTCGAACGGCTGGTTCAAGCCGTTCAGCTGATCGACCAGCCCGCGAAGCCGCCCGAACACCCCCGCGGGCGTCGTCGCGGTCGCAGCGGCCGTGAACACCGCATCGATGCCGTCCCGGCTCGCGGCACCCGAGGTGTGCAGGCGCCGCACTGCGGCCCCGACCTCCACCCCCGGCGCGTGCATCAGCCGGCTCTTCGACTGCTGGTGCACACCGAACAGGCCGAACGCGTAGTGCTCCGCCACCATCGCGTCCGACACCAGTCCGATCCGCGCCAGCTCGTCCCGGTTGCGTGCCCGGTGCAACCGCCACAACGCCGGCACCGCACCCGGCTTACCGTTCAACGCCAGCCGCATCGCGGCTAGATCCTCCCCCGGCGGGCGCCTGAACGCCTTGCCGTCCTCCGGCACCAGGTCCTCCCAGTACCAGGCCCGTCGACTCCCGACCGCCATCAGACCCGCTCCCTCATCACGTTCATTGCCCGCACCGCCCTACTCACCGTCACCATCCGCACCATGGATTCGCGGCAACGCCTTGCGCAGCGCCGCCCCGAACATCCGGGACGCACCCGCCTCCCGCACCATCACCTTCACGCCCGCCGGGTTCTTGACCTCCCGCCCGGCGAACACCCCACGGGGGGCAGCCGCGTGCAGCCGCGCCGCCTCCGCACGCGCAACCTGCGCGCAGACCTGCTCGAAGGCGACATGCGCGGCCTCGACCGCGTCCCAGTCCTGGCCCTGACGCTGGAGGCCGGTCAGCATGCGACGCACCACCGGATCCAACGCGTGCAGGACAGCCGTACCGGGACGCTGCCCCTTGTCCCACGGCACCGCGTCCAGACCCGCGGCCCGCCGCAGGTTCGCCCCCAACGCATCGACCGCCCTCGCACAGGCCGAGGCCTGCTCCGCGATCTCGATGACCGTCTCCCGCACGTCCAGATCAGCCCTCAATGCCGCGACCGGCAGCGGAAGCTCATCGGCCAGGATGTCCTCCACGACCGCGGACTGCGTCCCGTAGACCATGCCCCACAGACCCACCCGCAGCGGAAAGTCGAGCCCGAGCCGCCCCTCCGCCTGCGCATCGCCGGCCTGGGCCAGGAGCGCACTGGTCTCGAACCCCGCCCCCTCACGGTCCAGCGCCAGCAGCGCCTCCAGGCCCTGCCAGGCGTTCTTGCCCACCTGCAGTCGCCGCGGGTAGCGCACCGATCCCGCCTTCTTGTCCTTCTTGATCGCCCAAGTCGTGTGCGGCTCCCCTTCAGGGACGGAGGTCATCCGCTCCCCGGCGGCCACCACCACGCGCCGCACCACCGGGCCCTCGAGCCCGTCCTCGACGACCAGTGCGATCCGCCGTGACATCCACGTCCACATGTCCAGCACACCCTCGGCTGGCCGTGTCCTCCAGGCAGGCCCGAGGCTTCCACGTTCCCACCACGGTTTGTCATCGGCAGTTCGGCCGGCAACCGGCAGGTTCAGTACGATCGTCTCGAACAGGGTCCGGCCGAGCGGCATCACCACACCCAGCTGCCCCAGCGGACCTGTCGGATTTCCCGTCGTCTTGCCGGCCTTCACCTGGTCGTCACCGACCGCACCGGACTTGATCGCCGCGGTGTCCCAGCAGTGCGCGTGTACCACCCAGCGCACCGCCTGCGCCAGCGGCACCGGGAACGGCTCCTCGTCGTTCCGGACACCCCTCAATGCCGAGTTGTTGCCAGACGGCACATGCGGCATCAACAACGTCACCGGCTTCGTCGTACCGTTCGTCGCCTTCAGACCGGGCACCTGCGCGAAGCACCGCACATCGAACCGTGCGGCGTGCTCTCGCAGATACCCGTTGATGACACCGACCTGCCGGGCGGAGAACCGGCCGGCCCCCATCAGTTCGCCCCAGCCGTCCTTGTCCAAGGGCCCGAGCGCCGCCAGAACCACCGGCAGCACCATGTGCCGCAGCACCGCAGGCGCCATCGTCGGCACCTCGACGGCCAGACCGGACCACCCCGGCGAACCGGTGATCACCTCCGGCAACGACACCTCACGCGGCTCCGTACCGCCCCCCGGGACCACCCGCAGGCTCGGCCACACTACGCCATCATCACCCAAAGACACTAAAACCTCACGTAAAGTAATTTCATGCGCTCGGCAGAACATAGCACAACAAGTCGGGTACACAGAAAAGCAATTGACGAACCATCAGATCTCCGACGAGCCCTGACCGGGAGTATCCACGAGGGGTCTGACAATCCAGCAAGCGAGCACCTCAAGCACAACCCCCACCACAAAACGACCCCAACACCCAGTAACCTCAAGCCCAGATCCTTGAAACCTCAACACCACGCCCCGCACAGCGGGGATAGCTCCACCCCAATCCATCCCGCCCCCGTACACACGGGGACGGTCGCACCACCACACCTGCAAGAAAACGGCCGCACACACGGAGATGAATCCAACAGGTAGCCGAGCGGCTGCTCCCCGCCCTGGCGAGGATGGTCCCAACGAAGCCCGCCCGTCAGGGCCCCAATCCGCTGCTCCCCGCGCCGCCAGGGATGGTCCCGGCTAGGTTCTGTCCGGCGGATCTTCGTACGGCATCATGTGCGGGGTGCACCCAACGCAGCCTGATGACCTGACCGTTCGCCTGATTGAGGCCGACG
>NZ_JBHUWW010000121.1:0-29651 GCF_042669755.1 Kitasatospora sp. NPDC057223
GGACGAAACGGGGGCCGGGCCTGCGGCACTGCTCGGCGTGCCGGGGCGGATCCGGACGGATCCGGGCGGGTCAGAGACGCACGATCGCCGAGATCGGCATCACCGTGGCGGACTCGTAGCGGACCACCGAACCCGTGTGCGGGGCGTGGATGATCTGGCCGCCGCCCACGTAGATGCCCACGTGGGTCATGCCGCTGTAGTAGATGATCAGGTCGCCGGGCTGCGCGTTGGCGATGTTCGTGCCGACCCGGGTGCCGGCCGACGCCTGCGCCTGCGAGGTGCGCGGCAGCGACACGCCCGCCTTGGCGTACGCCCAGCCGGTGAGGCCCGAGCAGTCGAACGAGTTCGGGCCGGTGGCGCCGTACACGTACGGGGAGCCGAGCTTGCTCTCGGCGGCCGCGATGGCGGCGGCGGCGCGCGAGCCGGCCGGGACGGCGGCGGCCGCGGGGGCCGCGCTCTCGGCGGGCGCGGAGGCGGCCGGGGTGGACGTGCTCAGCGGGCTGCGCGCGGTGTCGCGCGAGGCCCGGTCGGCGTCGGCCTTCGCCTGGGCCTTCGCCGCGTCGGCCTTCGCCTTGGCGTCGGCGGCGGCCTTGGCCTCGGCGGCGCGCAGGGCCTCGCGCTCCTGCTCGGTCAGCGTGTTGAGCAGTGCCTGCGCCTTGGCGAGCTTGGCCTGGACCTCGTCCTTGCTGGCCTTGAGCTGCTGGGTGGTGGTGTCCAGCTCGGCGAGCTTGGTCTGCGCCTCGGACTTGTCCTGGTCCAGCTTGCGCTGCTGGGTCTGGAGTTCCTTCAGCGCGCTGCTCTGCGAGTCGCCGACCTGGTTGGCGGAGCCGACCTGGGTGAGGAAGTTGTCCGGGCTGCTGGACAGCATCAGCTGGACGGTCGGGGAGATGCCGCCGTTGCGGTACTGCTCGGCCGCGACCTCGGCCAGGCCGCCCTGGAGGTCGGTGACCTGGGACTGCTGGCGGGCCACCTTGTCCTGCAGTTCGCCGACCTGCTTCTGCAGGTCCTGCTGCTTGGCCTGCGCACCGTTGAGCTGCTCGGTGGCGACCTCGGCCTGCTCGTTGAGCTGGTCGACCTGCTCCTTGACCTGGTCCTTGGTCGGTGCGGGGTCGGCGTGGGCACCGGACTGTGCCGACAGGGCCACGGCGGCTGCGGCTGCCGCGGTCATGATCGAGACGCGGGTGCGGCTCGCAGGCTTGGGACGACGATGGGACGCCACGAAGGCGGGCTCCTTCTTCCTACGTCCGCCTACCGGGTGAGCTGACGGGTTCGGGCTGGAAGACATGCCCTACGACGCCTCACCGGCCACTGAGGCCGACCTGGCGCCGATTCACCCCGAGGAACATGGTTCCCCGGCTCCGGTCCACAGCACCCCTGCTGGGGCTTCCCCGTCGGGCAGTTGACTGCCCGGCTGCTTCTCGGACTCGGCGGTAACCCCCGCTGCCACCCCGGCTGGGTGATCGACTGTGCGGTGGTTCGGGTCATGACCCTAGTAACGAAACCGTGATCCGTTCAAATCCTTGTAGGAAAAAAGTTGGAATGATGCCCGAATTACCTGGCGATTATGACCATGTGTGATCAGCTACCCACCGACCGCTGATTGTTTTTCACCATGTGGTCGCGAGGCGCCCCGGGCGACGGTGTCCCAGATCACAGTCCGCCGCACCGCGGCCGGGCGTGTCGGATGTGGCGAACGGTCAGCAAATGTCCGAAATGGGGAAGTTGTCCGGTCGTCACGGATCCCCCCGGGCCCCACCGGCCCCGGACGCCACAGCCGGACGGCGCCCCGGACCGTCCGCATCACGAACGGACGGCGATCACCGGCGGTGGGCACACAGGCGGACGGCGGCCCGCCGGAGGGCGGACCGCCGCGACCGGGCCGTCGAGAGCGTGTTGACGAGACCGGACTGCCGAGACGGGCCGGAGAGGTCAGACCCGGCGGATCGTGTTGATCGGCATGGCGTCGGCCTTCATCACCTTCACCACGTCACCGGTGTGCGGCGCGTGCACCACGAGCCCGTTGCCGATGTACATCCCGACGTGGTGGCGGTCGCTGCCGTAGACGACCAGGTCGCCCGGCTGCGCCTCGGCCAGTGACGGCACCCGGACACCGACGTTGCCCTGCGACTGCGAGGTGCGCGGCAGCGAGACGCCGGCCTGGCCGTAGGCCCACACCATCAGGCCCGAGCAGTCGAAGGTGTTGGGGCCGGTGGCGCCCCAGACGTACGGGGAGCCCTGCTTGCCCATGGCCTTCGCGACGGCCACGCCGGCGTAGCCGGAGGCCTGCGGCAGCGCGCCCATGTCCACCCGGACCGAGTCGCGCGAGGCGCGGCCGTCGCCCTGGAGGACGGAGGCCCGGTCGGCGGCGCTGAGCGTGTTCAGCAGCGCCTGCGCCTCCTTGAGCTTCTTGTTGACGTCGGCCTTGGCCTGGTTCAGGTCCTTGGTGGTCTCGTCCAGCGAGGCGAGGACGGCGGCCGCCTCGGCCTTCTGCTGGTCGAGCCGGCGCGCCTGGTCCTGCAGGCCCTTCAGCGCGTCCGTCTGGCTGTTGGTGGCCTGCTCGACGCTGGCCGCCTGCTCCAGGTAGCCGGACGGGTCGGCGGTCAGCATCAGCTGGACGGTGGGGTCGATGCCGCCGGTGCGGTACTGCTCGCCCGCCACCGCGGCCAGCCCGGCCTGAAGCTGGGTCATCTGCTCCTGGCCGCGGGCCACCTGGTCCTGCAGCTCGCCGCCCTGCTTGCGCAGCTGGTCGGCCCGCTCCTTGGCGCCGTTGTAGCGCTCCGCCGCCTGCTCCTGCTCCTCGTTGAGCTTGTCCACCTGCGCCTTGACGTCCTCCTTCTTGGAGGGCGTGGGCGCGGCGTGGGCACTCACCTGGGCGGAGAGGGCGACCGCGGTCGCTGCGGCAGCGGTGAGCACGGTCACCCGCGTGCGGCTCGGCTGCTTAGGACGGCGGTGGGAGGCCAAGTGAACGGCTCCTTCTTCCTGCGGGCTCACCCGAACGAGTGAGTATCCGGAAAATAGGTTTGACGCCAGACCCTAGTGAAGATCAGAGCTTTGCGCCACTCCCACCGGACCACGAACATCGGGCCCGGACGGGGAATTCACGCGATCCACACACCACCGTCATCCCCGCGCTGACCTGGCATCAGCGCCGTCCGGCCGCAGGCCCCGCAGAGACGTTTCTGCGGGGCCTGCGGACCGGACGACGGGGTGCGGATCAGGCCCGGGCGAGCCGGTTCAGCAGCAGGACCGACGCCACCGGCCGGGCACCCGCGTTGCGCACGCCGTCCGCGACCTCCCGGTCGGTGGAGACCACCACCACCGGCCGCCCCTGCGGCTCCGCCCGGACGAGCCGGCGGATCAGCTCGTCCGCCGTCTCCCCCGTCCGGCTGAACCGCACCCGCACACCGCGCGGCGGCGCCATGATCACCGGAACATCCAGGTCCTGCCCGTCGAACACGCAGGTGACCTCCGCCTGCGTGCGCTGCGCCAGCATCGCCAGGCCGCCGAGCAGCCTGATCCGCTGCTGCTCCAGCGGCAGCGCCGGGTAGCCGGTCTTCGTCACGTTGTAGCCGTCCACCACCAGATGCACCTGCGGGATCGCCAGCAGCTGGTCCAGCAGCGCCGGATCGTCCTCCGCCAGCGCCCGGCGGGCGACGTCGTGCGGCGAGGCCGAGGCCGGCTGCACGGCGTCCACCAGATCCGCCGGGTGGATCTGGGTGACGGGCAGGGCCAGCTCCCGCTGCAGGCCCTGGGCCGACTGCAGGACGGTGTCCAGCAGCAGCCGCAACCGCATGTCCTCGACGCTGCGCCCCTCGCGGGCCGAGCGCCGGCCCTGCTCCACGGCCGTCTCCAGCTCGGAGATCCGGTGCCGCAGCCGGCGGGCCTCCGAGTCGGCCGCGCTGCGCTCGGCGGCCGCGGCGGCCCGGGCCGCCTCCAGTTCGCCGGACAGCTTGCGCGCCTCGGCCTGCGCCCGGCGGGTGTCGCTCTCCAGCGAGCGCACCTTCTTGCGCAGCGACTCCGCCTCCTTGCGCACGCTCTCCGACTCGGCGCGATGGCGGTCCAGGTCGGCCCGGGCGGCGGCGCGCAGCTCGGCCAGCTCCGCCTGGAGCTTCTCGGCCAGCGCGGTGGCCTCCGCCGCGGCGCCCTCGGCGCCGGCCCGCTCGGCCTGCTCCCCCGCCTGCGCGACCAGCCGCGACCAGCCCGGCGGGCGCAGCAGGTAGGCGGCGGTGGCGACGTCCATCGGATCGGCGGCGCCGGGGACGCTGCCGCTCTCCAGGGCCTTGACCAGGTCGGGCTGGCCGAGGCGCAGCCGGTCCGCTATCCGCACCCGGAAGGCCGGCTCCGACTCCAGGGCGGCGGCCAGCGCCGTGGCGGCGTACTTGGCCCGGCGGGCCGGGGTGAACTTGGCGTACTGGCGCAGCGAGAGAGGGAGTTCGCCGACCGGCAGGCCGCCGAGCGCGTCGGCCGCGATCCCGACCACCCGGCGGCGGACGCCCTCGGGCAGCGGGCGGTCGAGCTGTTCGGCCGGCCGGCCCTCGGCGCTGTCCCCGCCGTCCGGTGCGCCATCGGTGCCCGCCGGGACGGCCTCGACCGCGTCGGGGGGCTGCGCGTCCACAGCGGGCGGCTGCCCCTGCGGCCCGGCGGGCTCCGTCGCTGCGTCCACCACGTCCTCGGCTCCGATCCTGTCCTGTGCTGCAGAGTTCCTGTGCGGCGGCGTACCCGCGGCCGGCCGCCGCTGCCCCGGAACCACCGCTCTCTGCAATTGTCCCGTGAACGGTGCCCCGCGCCGCGGTGCGCCACACGCCCGCGCGCGGCCGGGTGGGCCCGGCCGCGCGGTCGGGGTGTCAGCCCTCGCTGCCGGCCTGGGCGGTCTCGGCCTCGTTGCCGGGGCGGTCCACCAGTTCGACCTGGTCCACCGCGTTGCACCAGCGGCAGCGCACCGACTCGATCGTCTCGGCCAGCACCTCGGTCTCCTCGACCTTGGAGTCGCCGGCCAGGTCGAAGTGCAGGTACTCGACGACCTTCGCGGAGCGGGTGACGTCGAAGCGGGTGAGGTTGCCGCACAGCGTGCAGCGCCAGCGGGTCTCTGCGGTCAGGGCGGGGACGGTCATCGGGGGGTCCTCTCGGCTGTTCCCGGGGGTGGGCGGGAGGCGCTCCCCCCGGGGCCCCGGCGTCGGCGGCGGGAGGCGGGGAATGCCCGCACCAAGCCTATTGCCTGGGACGTCTGCGCTCGCCACCGGTCCGGATCTCCTTCCCGGGTCACCCACACGCAGTACGCCGCGGTGTCATCGCGCGCGGCCGGAGGAATGCTCCCGGGCATGGCGACCCCGGTCCTCGACCACACCGGCGCGCAGGACGGCAGCCCCGCCGCCCCCGTGCCCGTGGTCACGTACGCCCTGATCGCGCTCAACACCCTGGTGTTCCTGCTCGGCCCGGCGGCCGGACTGAACCCCTTCTACGGCACCGGCCAGGCCCGGGTCTGCGCCGAGCAGCGGTACGAGCAGCGCTGGGGTGCCGTCCCCGAGGAGCTGCTAGGCCACCGGCCGCTGACCGCCGACCGGATCACCCAGCCGGACGGCTGCCCGCTCGCCGCCACGCCCGGCAAGAGCCCGGCGCTGTCCGTGCTCAGCTCGCTGTTCCTGCACGCCGGCTGGCTGCATCTGCTGGGGAACATGCTGTTCCTGCACGTCTTCGGCGCCGGTGTGGAGGCCCGGCTGGGGCGGCTGCGGTTCCTCCTCTTCTATCTGACGGCCGGCGCCCTCGCCACGTACGGCTACGCGCTGGCCGAGGCGCACTCGGCCGGCTCGACCCGGGTGCTCATCGGCGCCTCGGGGGCGATCGCGGCCGTCCTCGGCGCCTACCTGCGGCTCCATCCGAAGGCGCGGGTCACCACGCTGGTGCCGCTGCTGCTCTTCCTGCCGCTGCGCTTCCCGGCCTGGCTGGTGCTCGGCCTCTGGTTCGCCCTCCAGTGGTGGTCGGTGCACTCGGGCGGCCCCGGGGTGGCCTACCTGGTGCACGTGATCGGCTTCGCGGTGGGCTTCCTCTTCGCCTGGGCCGCGCCCCGCCGCCGGGCCGGCGCCCCGGCTAGGCTGGCCGGACCCCACGAAGGAGCAGCAGAGTGATCACCGCCATCGTCCTGATCAAGACCAGCGTCGACCGCATCCCCGAGATCGCGGAGGCGATCGCGGCCATCGAGGGCGTCAGCGAGGTCTACTCGGTGACCGGCGGGTACGACCTGGTGGCGATGGTCCGGGTCCGCCGCCACGACGACCTGGCGGACGTGATCCCGGGGCAGCTCAACAAGGTGCCCGGGGTGGAGCACACCGAGACCCAGATCGCCTTCCGGACGTACTCGCAGCACGACCTGGAAGCGGCGTTCGACCTCGGCCTGGACGAATAGCCGGGCCCTCTGAGCCGGGCCCGGCGAACTGGGCCCGGCGGGCCGGGGCCCCTACTGGCGGCGGCCGTCGGCGACGCAGCGGCCGCCCTCGCTGCGGTAGGTCCAGGCGGCGCCGTCCGCGACCAGCTCGCGGACGGCGGCCAGGAACCGCTCCAGGTGCTCGTCGGGGGTGCCGGCGCCGAAGCTGACCCGGATCGCGTTCAGGCTGCGCTCGCCCGGCAGCGACGGCTCCGGCGCACCGCACTCGGACGGTTCGGTGTCCTCGCCGCCCAGCAGGGTGCGCACCAGCGGGTGGGCGCAGAACAGGCCGTCCCGGACGCCGATGCCGTACTCGGCGGAGAGCGCGGCCGAGAAGTGCGAGCTGTTCCAGCCCTGGACGACGAAGGAGAGCACGCCGACCCGGGCGGAGTCGTCACCGAACAGGCTGAGCACCTTGACCTCGGGGATCTCGGCGAGACCGGCCTTGAGGCGGGCGATCAGCTGCTGTTCGCGGGCCTCCAGGGCGTCGAAGCCGGCCTCGCTCAGCGCGCGGCAGGCCGAGGCGATGGCGTAGGCGCCGATCACGTTCGGCGAGCCGGCCTCGTGCCGGGCCGGGCCGGAGTTCCACTCGACGGCGACCGAGCCGTCCACCTCGCGGGCGACCGTCCGGGTGGCGCCGCCGCCGGCCAGGTACGGCTCGGCCGCGTCCAGCCAGTCGCTGCGGCCGGCGAGGACGCCGGCGCCGAACGGCGCGTACAGCTTGTGTCCGGAGAAGGCGACCCAGTCGACGTCGAGGTCGCGGACGGAGACGCGGTGGTGCGGGGCGAGCTGGGCCGCGTCCAGGACGATCCGGGCGCCGTGGCGGTGGGCGGTGGCGGCGAGTTCGGCGACCGGCCAGAGCTCGCCGGTGACGTTGGAGGCCCCGGTGACGCAGAACAGCTTGGGGCCGTCACCGGCCCCGGCCAGCGCCTCGTCGAGGGCGGCGACGGCGTCGGCGTGCGAGCGGGGGGCGCGCAGGTAGCTGACGCTCACGCCCTCGCGGCGCCAGGGCAGCAGCGAGGCGTGGTGCTCGGTCTCGAAGACGAAGACCCGGGTGCCGGCCGGCAGGGCGCCCGCCAGCAGGTTGAGCGAGTCGGTGGTGGCGCGGGTGAAGACGACCTGGTCGTCCTCGCGCAGGCCGAGGAACTCCTCGACGGTGCGGCGGCTCTGCTCGAACAGGTCGGTGGAGAGCTGCGAGAGGTAGCCGGCGCCGCGGTGCACGCTGCCGTAGTAGGGGGCGTAGGCGGCGACGTCGTCCCAGACCCGCTGGAGTGCCGGGGAGCTGGCGGCGTAGTCGAGGGCCGCGTAGGTGACCTTCTCGCCGCTGACGAGCGGGACCTGGACGTCGTGGCCGAGGACGGCGAGCGGGGCGCAGGTTTCGGTGGAGATCACGGACATGGGGATGCACTCCTCTGAGGTGAGGACCCCGGGAGTGCTGATCTGCCGGTGGTCCGCGCTTGCCGCGCGGACGGTGTGCCGCGTGGCCCGGTCCTCACCCAGGGCACCCCGCCACGGACGGAGGGTTGCCGGACAGCAAGCTGGGGCTTGTCGCTGTCACTCATGACCTGGCGAAAACTCTAGGCGGGGGTCGCACAGTGGTCAAACACGAGTCCGCCATCCGGACAGGGCGGCGGCCCGCGGAGCTGCTCCGCGGGCCGCCGTCGTCCTCAACTGCCCGTTCAGGAAGCGGCGCTGGCCTCGGCCCAGTGCTTCAGCAGCTCCTGCGCCGCTCCCGAGTCGATCGCCGCGGCGGCCCGCTCGATGCCGGCCGCGAGCTGCTCGGCCAGCGGTGCGTCGGTCAGCTCCAGGGCCACCAGGGCGCTCGCGGTGTTCAGCAGGACGGCGTCCCGGACGGGCCCCCGCTCCCCCGCCAGCAGCCGGCGCGCGACCTCGGCGTTGTGCGCGGCGTCGCCGCCGCGCAGCGCCTCGATGCCGACCAGCTCGATGCCGACCTCGCGCGGGTCGAAGGAGGCCTCGGTGACGACGCCGTCCTTCACGATCCAGACCCGGGAGGTGGTGGAGATGGTCAGCTCGTCCAGGCCGTCGTCGCCGCGGAAGACCAGCGCGGTGGCGCCGCGCCGGGCCAGCACGCCGGCGATCAGCCCGGCGAGGCGGGTGTCGAAGCACCCGACGGCGTGTGCGGTGACCTTGGCCGGGTTGGTGAGCGGGCCGAGGATGTTGAAGGCCGTCGGGACGCCGAGGTCACGCCGGGCGAGCGAGGTGTGCCGCATGGCCGGGTGGAACTTGGCCGCGAAACAGAAGGTGAGGCCGACCTCCTCGGCGATCTCGGCCACCCGCCGGGCGCTGAGGTCGAGGCTGATGCCGAGCTTCTCCAGCACGTCCGAGGAGCCGCTCGCCGAGGAGGCGGCCCGGTTGCCGTGCTTGACCACCTTGGCGCCGGCGGCCGCCGCGACGATCGCCGACATGGTGGAGATGTTGACGGTCTTGGCGCGGTCGCCGCCGGTACCGACGATGTCGACGGCCGGGCCGGGGATGTGCAGCGGCTCGGCGTGCGCGTACATCGCGTCCACCATGCCGGAGATCTCCTCGACGGTCTCCCCCTTGGCCCGCAGCGCGACCACGAAGCCGGCCACCTGGACGGCGCTCGCCTCGCCGCTCATGATGCCGTCCATCGCCCAGGCGGTGTCCTCCTGGGTGAGGTCCTCACCCCTCAGTAGTGCGGACAGGAGATCCGGCCAGGCGCGGACCACCTGCACGGGGTCGTTGCCGCCGTTCGCAGGGTGCGCGTTCACCATGGCCGTCTCCAGCTCTCGTCAGCGCCGCCGGAGGGGCTCCGGGGGCAGGACGGCCAGCCTATCGAGCGGCATGACACGGCCGCCCCCACCGCCGCCCCTCTTCTCTCCTGCTGAGACGGCGGTGGAGGAGGAGAGGAGAGGAGGAGCGCCGGACGGGGGCGGCCGGGGCGTGCGCCGGGTCAGCGGTTCGCCGGCGCCCGGCCCGCGATCCGGTTCCGGAGGAGGGTGGCGGCGGCCTCGGCCAGCGCCACCGGGTCGACCGGGTGGGAGATCGCGGCGTCCGCCCGGCTCCAGGCGGCGAGCCAGGAGTCCTGCGGCCGGCCGATCAGCACCAGGACGGGCGGGCAGCCGTAGATCTCGTCCTTCAGCTGCCTGCCGAGGCCGAGGCCGCCGGCGGGGACGGCCTCGCCGTCCAGCACGCAGAGGTCCACGCCGCCCTTCTCCAGTGCGCGGAGCACCGCGGGTGTGGTCGCGCACTCCAGGTACTCGACATCGGGAAGGTCCGCGGCCGGGCGCCGGCCGAGGGCCGTCCGCACCTGCTCGCGGGTGTTGCGGTCATCGCTGTAGACGAGGACGGTGAGCGTCTCGTCGGTCGTGTGCGCCATGGGGCCCTGCTCCCTCAGTGTGATCCGGACCACGTCCACCTGTCCCGGATGCTACTCCCGATCACCCGCCGCGGAGCCCCTCCGGCGTGATCCCGCCGGGTCCGGCCCGGAAGGCGCCGCGCCCGGTACTCACCCGTACGGGGGGTGCGGCGTCACCCTGGCGAACGCAGACCACCCGTACGGCGGACCCGCTAGCCGACCCGGCGGCCGCGGGTCGCCGCGACACGCAGGGCAATGGAGTGCTCAGGCCGCTCCGGGGGCCGCCCGGCAGCCCGAACAACCGTCAGAAAACGGACATAGCCCCGCGCGCCCACCCGCCGGACGCCCCGTCGGCCCTCAACGGGGCATACCGCACGCACCGGACACTCCGAGGGACACCCCCCGGCGTGAAGACGGAATAAGGGACCGACATAATGTCCGTCGTGGCGACAGCAACAGCAGTAGAAACCGGGCACGCGCACGGATCGGTCAACCGGCCGAACATGGTCAGCGTCGGAACGATCGTCTGGCTGAGTTCCGAGTTGATGTTCTTCGCGGCGCTCTTCGCGATGTACTTCACTCTCCGCTCCGTGAAGGGGCCGGAGTTCTGGAGCGAGAAGGCGCACGCGCTCAACGTGCCCTTCTCCTCCGTCAACACCACGATCCTGGTGCTCTCCTCGCTGACCTGCCAGCTCGGCGTCTTCGCCGCCGAGCGCGGGGACGTGAAGAAGCTCCGCTCGTGGTTCGTCATCACCTTCGTGATGGGCGCGATCTTCATCGGCGGGCAGATCTTCGAGTACACCGAGCTGGTCAAGAAGGACGGCCTGTCGCTGTCCTCCGACCCGTACGGCACGGTGTTCTACCTGACCACCGGCTTCCACGGTATGCACGTGACGGGTGGTCTGATCGCCTTCCTGCTGGTCCTGGGACGGACGTACGCAGCCAAGCGCTTCACGCACGAGCAGGCCACGGCCGCCATCGTCGTGTCGTACTACTGGCACTTCGTCGACGTCGTGTGGATCGGCCTGTTCGCGACCATCTACCTGATCAAGTAACCAGCTGATCAGGTCGCTGGCTGCCGGCCGCGAGGGCGCCCTCACCGCGAAGACGACCCTGCTGCCGGTGAACGACGCTCCCACCGACCGACCGCGCGCGCAGTCCTCACCGGCTGCCTGCCGTACCGGCCAGACGGCCGCCGGGCGCACCCACCAGTCGACCAGATCCTGACACCGGGGTTATTCCGTGAAAAAGCTCTCCGCACGACGGCGCCATCCACTGGCGGCGCTGGTCGTTCTACTTCTCGCCCTGGCGGCCACCGGGGGGCTGTACGCCGCGTTCGCGCCCGCCGGTCAGGCGCAGGCCGACACCGCCGCGCAGTCGCTCGCGATCGACGAGGGCAAGAAGCTCTTCGCCGTGGGCTGCTCCTCGTGCCACGGCCTGGACGGCCAGGGCAGTTCCGACGGCCCGAGCCTGGTCGGCGTCGGCTCCGCGGCGGTCGACTTCCAGGTCGCCACCGGCCGCATGCCCGCGCAGCAGCCCGGCGCCCAGGTGCCGAAGAAGAAGAACATCTACACCCAGCCCGAGATCGACCAGCTCGCGGCCTTCGTGGCGTCGCTCGGCCCCGGCCCGGTGGCGCCCCTGGAGTCGCAGTACACGTCGACCAACCCGGACGACGTGGCCGCGGGCGGCGAGCTGTTCCGCACCAACTGCGCCCAGTGCCACAACTTCGCGGGCAAGGGCGGTGCCCTCACCCAGGGCAAGTACGCCCCCTCGCTGGAGGGCGTGGACGCCAAGCACATCTACGAGGCCATGCAGACCGGCCCGCAGAACATGCCGTCGTTCCCGGACACCACCATGCCCGAGGAGCAGAAGCGCCAGATCGTGGCCTTCGTCCGCCACACCAACGAAGAGCCCAACCCCGGCGGTCTCGCCCTGGGCAGCCTCGGTCCGGTGACCGAGGGCCTGTTCGGCTGGATCTTCGGTCTCGGTTCTCTCATCGCGATCGCGATCTGGGTCGCCGCCCACACCACCAAGGCCCGGAAGTCATGAGCCACGACATGTCAGAAGACAAGCTTCCGGAGTCGCACGGCTCCGAAGGGCACAGCGAGGTGGCCCCCCACGGCGACCCGTTCGCCGACCCGGGCCTGCCGGTCCACGAACCGCGTCGCACCGACATCGACGAGCGGG
Source organism: Kitasatospora sp. NPDC057223 (assembly GCF_042669755.1). Classification (NCBI taxonomy): domain Bacteria; kingdom Bacillati; phylum Actinomycetota; class Actinomycetes; order Kitasatosporales; family Streptomycetaceae; genus Kitasatospora; species Kitasatospora sp. NPDC057223. The sequence goes on from NZ_JBHUWW010000121.1 coordinate 11,946, forward strand.
CGGCCAAGCGCGCCGAGCGCCAGGTCTCCCTGATGTTCGTCGTGTCGATGCTCGCCACCGTCGGCTTCATCGCCTCGTACGTGGCGATCGACGCGGACAAACTCGTCTACATCTTCCCGCTGGGCCACGTCAGCGCGCTGAACTTCGCGCTGGGCATGACCCTGGGTGTGGCGCTGTTCTGCATCGGCGCGGGCGCGGTCCACTGGGCCCGCACCCTGATGTCCGACCACGAGATCCCCGCCGAGCGGCACGCGATCGAGGCTGACGACGAGGTCCGCGCGGACGTCATCGAGCAGTTCAGGACCGGCGCCGCCGAGTCGGGCTTCGGCCGTCGCAAGATGATCCGCAACACCCTGATCGGCTCGATGGCGCTCGTACCGCTGTCGGGTGTCGTCCTGCTGCGCGACCTGGGCCCGCTGCCCGAGGACAAGCTCCAGCACACCGGCTGGGACGAGGCCACCGAGGCCAAGCCCCTGGCGCTGATCAACATGAACACCAACCGGCCGATGAAGGCCGAGGACATCGCGGTCGGCTCGCTCACCTTCGCCAAGCCCGAGGGCCTGGAGGAGGACGACGAGGACTTCCAGCAGCAGATCGCCAAGGACGCGCTGATGCTCGTCCGGATCGCCCCGGAGGACATCAAGGACTCGGAGTCCCGCGAGCTGGGCTTCGAGGGCATCCTGGCCTACTCCAAGATCTGCACGCACGTCGGCTGCCCGATCAGCCTGTACGAGCAGCAGACGCACCACGCACTCTGCCCCTGCCACCAGTCGACCTTCGACCTGGCGGACGGCGCCCGCGTGATCTTCGGCCCGGCCGGCCACCCGCTGCCGCAGCTGAAGATCACCACAGACGAAAAGGGCTTCCTGGTCGCCACCGGCGACTTCCCGGAACCCGTCGGCCCGAGCTTCTGGGAGCGCTCCGCATGAGTTCCGCGAGCAGCGCCACCACTGGCGCCTCCAAGCCGGCCAGCACCCGAGCCAAGCCCGCCAACAAGGCGGAGGCGGCAGCGGACTGGGCGGACGGCCGGCTGGGGATCTACTCCCTCGCCAAGGCCAACCTGCGCAAGATCTTCCCGGACCACTGGTCCTTCATGCTCGGCGAGATCTGCCTCTACACCTTCATCATCATCATCCTGACGGGCGTCTACCTGACGCTCTTCTTCAAGCCCAGCATGGGCGAGGTCGTCTACCACGGCTCCTACGCCCCGCTCAACGGCATCCGGATGTCGGAGGCCTACGCCTCCACGATCGACATCAGCTTCGAGGTCCGCGGCGGCCTGCTGATCCGTCAGATCCACCACTGGGCCGCCCTGGTGTTCGTCGCCGCGATGCTCGTGCACATGATGCGCGTGTTCTTCACGGGCGCGTTCCGCAAGCCCCGTGAGGTCAACTGGGTCTTCGGCTTCCTGCTGCTGGTGCTCGGCATGTTCGACGGGTTCTTCGGCTACTCGCTCCCCGACGACCTGCTGTCCGGTACCGGTATCCGCTTCATGGAAGGCGCGATCCTCGCCGTCCCGCTGGTCGGCACGTACATCCAGATGTTCCTGTTCGGCGGCCAGTTCCCCGGCGTCGACATCGTGCCGCGGTTCTTCACCATCCACGTGCTGCTCATCCCGGGCATCATGCTGGGCCTGCTGGTGGCGCACCTGATCCTGGTCTTCTACCACAAGCACACCCAGTGGGCCGGGCCCGGCAAGACCGAGAAGAACGTCGTCGGCATGCCGCTGATGCCGGTCTACATGGCCAAGGCCGGCGGCTTCTTCTTCCTGGTGTTCGGCATCATCTCGGCCATGTCGGCGATCGCCACGATCAACCCGATCTGGGCGTACGGCCCGTACCGCCCCGACCAGGTGTCCACGGACGCCCAGCCGGACTGGTACATGGGCTTCTCCGAGGGCCTGATCCGCATCATGCCGGGCTGGGAGATCCGGGCCTGGGGCCACACCCTGAACATGGGTGTGATGGTCCCGCTGGCGATCTTCCCGATGGTGCTGGCCGCCATCGCGGTGTACCCGTTCATCGAGAGCTGGATCACCGGCGACAAGCGCGAGCACCACATCCTGGACCGCCCGCGCAACGCCCCGGTCCGGACCGGTCTCGGCGCGGCCTGGATCAGCCTGTACCTGGTGCTGCTCGTCGGTGGTGGCAACGACCTGTTCGCCACCCACCTGCACCTGTCGATCAACGACATCACGTACTTCGTCCGGGTCGGCTTCTTCGTCGTCCCCGTGCTGACCTTCTGGATCACCAAGCGCTGGTGCCTCGGCCTCCAGCGCCGGGACAAGGAGAAGGTCCTGCACGGCCGCGAGACCGGCGTCATCAAGCGCCTGCCGCACGGCGAGTTCGTCGAGGTGCACGCGCAGCTCCCGCAGGACCAGCTGCACACCATCACCGCCCACGAGCAGCCGCAGCCGCTGGAGCTGCCCGCCGAGGTCGACGAGAACGGTGTCGCCGCGAAGACCTCGATCCTGCAGCGCACCCGCGCGAAGCTCTCCAAGGGCTACTTCGGCGAGACCAGCCAGATCGCCAAGCCCACCGCCGAGGAGCACCACGAGATCACCAGCGGCCACGGCCACCACTGATCCCGTACGCACCCCCGCGTCGCACCCCGAGGGCCGCCGACCAGAGTTCATCTGGTCGGCGGCCCTCGGGCTTTTCCGGATCCGCCCGCGGCCCGCGTCACCCGCCCCGCTTCACGCCTCCCGCATCCCACCGCCCGTCAGGAGCCCCCGTTGCAGCTGTCCGTCGACCACGACTCGGCCACTCCCCCGTACGAGCAGATCCGCGCCCGGATCGCCGAGCTGGCCCGCAGCGGTGACCTCCCCGCCGGGCTGAAGCTGCCCACCGTGCGGGCGCTGGCCGAGGAGCTGGGCCTGGCCGCGAACACCGTGGCGCGGGCCTACCGCGAGCTGGAGGCCGACGGCGTGGTGGAGACCCACGGCCGGCGCGGCACCCTGGTCGCGGCGGTGGGCGACGCCGCCCACCGCCTGGCGGCCGCCGCCGCCACCGAGTACGCCGACCGGGCCCGGCGCCTCGGGCTGCCCCGGGCGGACGCGCTGGCCGCCGTGCAGACGGCCCTGGGGATCGCCTACGACGCCTGAGCGGGTACGGGGTCTCAGAGCTGCGGGAGGACGACCGCGGTGGCCCCGGCGGCGTCGGCCGGGCCGGCGGTACTGACGGGCTGTCCGGTGGCGCTGTGCTTCACCCAGTCCTCCCAGCCGAGGTTCCAGTCCCCGAAGCCGTTGCCGAACGGCTCCATGCCGGCACCCTTGCTGTTGACCACCTGGACGAGGTCGCCGACCCTGGTGTTCTCGTAGAACCACTTGGCGTTCTCGGTGCTCATGCCGGTACAGCCGTGGCTGACGTTGTCGACCCCCTGGGAGGCCACCGACCAGGGCGCGGCGTGCACGTACTCGCCGCTCCAGGTCACCCGGGTGGCCCACTGGACCTGGAGGTCGTAGGACTCCGAGCTGCCGGCGGCTATCCCGATCGACTCCCCGCTCATCCGGACCACCCGCTCCTGCCCGAGCACCACCTTGATGCCGTTGCGGGTGGAGAACCCGGGCTTGCCCGTGGTCACCGGGATGGTGCGGACGCTCTGGCCGTTGCGGGTGAGCGTCAGCTCGTGGGTCGCCGCGTCGACGATGCTCTCGACCCGGTCGCCGGTCCTCAGGCTGAGCGTGCCGCGCGGCCCGCCGTAGAGACCGTCCGCGATCCGGCTGCCCTCCCCGTCGAAGCTCAGGGCGACCTTCGCGTCGGCGGGCCAGTAGTCCTTCGGGCGGAAGTGCAGGTTGCTGTCGTCGACCCAGTACCAGGCACCGACCACGGCGGGCTGGGAGACCACCGTCAGGGCCTTCTCCACCTCCTGCCGGGCGGCGGTGTCCTTGACCGGCTCGGAGAGCTGCACGGTGAGCGGCTGGCCCACCCCGTACACGCCGCTGCCGGAGGAGTCCGGGCCGAGCTTGGCGGTGAGCAGGCGCTGCGCCGCCACGGTGCTGAAGGAGGAGGTGGTCTCGCCCCGGCCGCCCCTGCCGTCGTCGGCGGCGACCCGGACGGCGTAGCTGGTGGCCGCCTTGAAGTGCCCGGTGCTCTGCCAGCTGCTCTGGTCCGCCGAGAGCCGCCCGGCTACCAGCCGCCCGTCCGGCCCGCTGACGGTCACGTCGGTGAGCCGGCTGCCGGGCTCGGCGGTGACGGTGAAGGGCTTGGACGGGTCCACCTGGCCGGTGGCCGAGAGGTGGACGAGGGTGGCCGCGTCCACCGTCCGCGGGGTCTCCACCGCGGACGTCTGCCCGCTGTCGCCGCCCGGGGAGCAGGCGGCCAGGGGGGCCATGCACGCGAGTGCGAGGGAGATGCCGCCTATGCCGCTGCCTATGCCTGAGGTTCCGCGCCTGCCGGTCATGACCGCCTCCGAGGGGTCGCACCACGATTGATCAGATCGTAGGAACACCCGTGCGGATAGCGACATCCGAGGGAGTGGGCGCTGAGCCGGGCGGGTGAGGCCGCCACCCGGCGGACGCAACAGGGCCGGGCGTCCCTTGCGGGATGCCCGGCCCTGTGCAGTGCACTGCCCCGGTGAGGGGCGGGAGGACTACTGGTTCTGGTCCTCGCCGCGGTAGAACTCGAAGACCCAGCCGTACAGGCCGATCAGGATGATCGGGATCGACCAGAAGAGCAGCCACCAGCCGAACACCACACCGAGGAAGGTGAGCGCACCGCCGATCGCCAGCGAGAGCGGCTGCCAGCTGTGCGGGGCGAAGAAGCCCACGTCACCGGCGTCGTCCGCGACCTCGGCCTCGGGGTTGTCACCGGCGCCGCTGTCCACCCGGCGGGCGGTGAAGGCGAGGTAGTACCCGATGAAGGCGCAGAGGCCGAACGACAGGAACAGCGCGGTGGTACCGGCCGGCTCCTTCGACCAGAGGCCGTAGGTGATGGCCATCGCGAGGATGAAGGCCGCGAAGCCGAGGAAGATCTTGCCCTGTTCCTTCATCAGGCGTCGCCCTCCTTCTTGCCCTTGGTGAGCTGCGGGTTGTCGTACTTCGCGGGCGTCACGCCGGCGAAGTGCTTGGCGGGCTCACCGTGAGCCTCCAGGTAGTCCAGCGCGGCGATCTCCGGGTGGTGCAGGTCGAACGCCGGGGATTCCGAGCGGATACGCGGCAGCGTGAGGAAGTTGTGCCGCGGCGGCGGGCAGGAGGTCGCCCACTCCAGCGAGCGGCCGTAGCCCCACGGGTCGTCCACCTCGATCTTCTCGCCGTACTTGGCGGTCTTCCAGACGTTGTAGAGGAACGGCAGGATCGACAGGCCGAGCAGGAACGAACCGATGGTCGAGACGGTGTTCAGGGTGGTGAAGCCGTCCGAGGCCAGGTAGTCGGCGTAGCGGCGGGGCATGCCCTCCGCGCCGAGCCAGTGCTGGACCAGGAAGGTCGCGTGGAAGCCGATGAACAGCGTCCAGAAGGTGATCTTGCCAAGGCGCTCGTCGAGCATCTTGCCGGTCATCTTCGGCCACCAGAAGTGGAAGCCGGCGAACATCGCGAAGACGACGGTGCCGAAGACCACGTAGTGGAAGTGGGCGACGACGAAGTACGAGTCCGAGACGTGGAAGTCGATCGGCGGGGAGGCCAGCAGGACGCCCGTCAGACCACCGAAGAGGAAGGTCACCAGGAAGCCGACCGTCCAGAGCATCGGTGTCTCGAAGCTCAGCGAGCCCTTCCACATGGTGCCGACCCAGTTGAAGAACTTCACACCGGTCGGGACCGCGATCAGGAAGGTCATGAAGGAGAAGAACGGCAGCAGCACCTGCCCGGTGACGTACATGTGGTGCGCCCACACCGTCACGGAGAGGCCGGCGATCGCGATGGTGGCCGCGATCAGGCCGGAGTAGCCGAACATCGGCTTGCGGCTGAAGACCGGGATGATCTCCGACACGATGCCGAAGAACGGCAGCGCGATGATGTACACCTCGGGGTGGCCGAAGAACCAGAAGAGGTGCTGCCAGAGCAGTGCTCCACCGTTGGCCGGGTCGAAGACGTGTGCTCCGAACTTCCGATCCGCCTCCAGCGCGAACAGCGCGGCGGCGAGGACGGGGAAGGCCAGCAGGACCAGCACGGCGGTCAGCAGGACGTTCCAGACGAAGATCGACATCCGGAACATCGTCATGCCGGGCGCGCGCATGCAGATGATCGTGGTGATGAAGTTGACCGCACCGAGGATCGTGCCGAAGCCGGAGAAGGCCAGACCCATGATCCACATGTCGGCGCCGATGCCCGGCGAGCGGACGGCGTCGGACAGCGGCGAGTACGCGAACCAGCCGAAGTCGGCCGCACCCTGCGGGGTGACGAAGCCGGCCACCGCGATGGTCGAGCCGAACAGGTAGAGCCAGTAGGCGAACATGTTCAGCCGCGGGAACGCCACGTCGGGCGCGCCGATCTGCAGCGGCATGATCCAGTTCGCGAAGCCCGCGAACAGCGGCGTCGCGAACATCAGCAGCATGATCGTGCCGTGCATCGTGAACGCCTGGTTGAACTGCTCGTTCGACAGGATCTGGGTCCCGGGACGAGCCAGCTCGGCGCGCATGACCAGGGCGAGGATGCCACCGATCAGGAAGAAGGCGAAGGACGTCCCCAGGTAGAGGGTGCCGATCGTCTTGTGGTCGGTGGTGGTCAGCCACTTGATGATGGTGGAACCCGGCTTGCGGGTGCGCTGGCCCCCGCCGACCGTGACGGCCCCGGCGCCCCCGCCGGCCGCGGCGGGCTCGTTGAGGATGGTCACTTCTCTTCACTTCCCATGGTCGTGATGCCGGAGGGCAGTGCGCCGGTCTGACCCTTGGCCCTGAGCTCCGCCAGGTGCTTGTCGTACTCGGCGCGGTCGACGACCTTCACGTTGAACAGCATCCGCGAGTGGTCGGTGCCGCAGAGTTCGGCGCACTTCCCGCGGTACGTGCCCTTGACGGTCGGGGTGACCTCGAACTTGTTGACGACGCCCGGCACGACGTCCATCTTCATCAGGAAGTTGACGGGCCAGAAGTCGTGGATGACGTCCCGCGAGGTGAGGACGAACTTCACCGACTCGTTGACCGGCAGGTACAGCGTGGGCTCCTCCTCCGGGGTGCCCACGTCGTACGCGGCGGTCGTGCTGGTCGGGTCCGCGTTCTCGGTGTTCTCGTAGTTGAACGCCCAGCTCCACTGGAAGCCGACCACGTTGACCGTGTGGTCGGGCTTGGCGGAGGTCGAGATCAACCGCGACTCGTCGCGGGCCACGAAGTAGAACAGCACCGAGACGATGACGATGGGGACCGCGGTGTAGAGCGCCTCGATGGGCACGTTGTACCGGGTCTGCGGAGGGATCTGGATGCCGGAGCGGCTGCGCCGGTGGAAGATCACACTCCAGATGATCAGACCCCACATCAGTACGCCGACTGCCAGCGCCGCAATCCAGGAGCCCTGCCACATCTGAAGGACCATCGGTCCTTCCTTCGTGACGGGGCTCGGGAGGCCAAGCCTGGGGAGGTCGTTGGCCGAGCAGCCGGTAGCGGTCGCGATGACGAGGCCCAGTGCCAGCGCCTGAGGCAGCTTCCGCCGCATCGTGCGCCGCGGCGAGCGGTCGGAGCCGTTGGGACTCACGTAGCGCCTTCCCGAAGTCTCGCCCGCCTTCGCGTCGCTCCGGAGGGGATGGTGAGCCTCCCCGGCGACCCGTCCACGGGCACGGTTTGAATGCTTATGCGGGCCAAACCCTACTCCAGCCTTATGCGCTGCTGACGGGCAGGTCCCGGTAACGCGCCGCCCGGTCGCCCGATCAGGCCCCGCAGGGGTGGATACCCAGGTCACGGCAGGCTTTCGAGGGTCGTACGCCCGATCGGGGGACACGCTTGCGCAGCACGGGTGACGGCCCGTCGGGCGTGGACGAATCAGACATTTCGGGTGATCGACTGACGGGCGGTGAGACGGCGGCGCGACCCCCGGTCTGTAGTTGAATGGCAGCGTGTATTTCGATGTGGCCTCCACCGCCCCGCTCCACCCCGTCGCCCGGCAGGCACTGACCGCCGCGCTGGACGAGGGCTGGGCGGACCCGGCCCGGCTGTACCGCTCCGGCCGGCAGGCTCGGATGCTGCTCGACGCGGCGCGCGAGACCGTCGCCGAGGTGCTGGGCGCCCGGGCCGACGAGGTCTCCTTCACCGCGAGCGGCACCCAGTCGCTGCACCTGGGGATCCTCGGCGCGCTGGCCGGGAACCGGCGCCGGGGCAGCCACCTGGTGCACTCCGCCGTCGAGCACTCCGCCGTCCTGCACGCCGCCGACCGGCACGAGGCGGCCGGCGGCGAGGTCACCGCCGTCCCGGTGGACCGGTTCGGACGGGTCACGGCGGAGGGCTTCGCCGCCGCGCTGCGCCCCGGCACCGCGCTGGCCGTCCTGCAGCACGCCAACCACGAGGTCGGCACCCTCCAGCCGGTCGCCGAGACCGCCGCGGCCTGCGCCGGCGTGCCGCTGCTGGTGGACGCCGCGCAGAGCGCCGGGCGCCTGGACGTCCCCGGCGGCTGGTCGCTGCTGACCGCCAGCGCGCACAAGTGGGGCGGTCCGGCCGGCGTCGGGGTGCTCGCCGTCCGCAAGGGCGTCCGCTACGCCTCGCCGCTGCCCGCCGACGAGCGCGAGGCCGGCCGGGTGCCCGGCTTCGTCAACGTGCCTGCGATCGTGGCCGCCGCCGCCTCGCTGCGCGCCGTCCGGGCCGAGTCCGCCCGGGAGAACGCGCGGCTGCACGCCCTGGTGGAGCGGATCAGGGCCCGGGTGCCGCAGCTGGTGCCCGAGGTGGAGGTGGTGGGCGACCCCGTCCGCCGGCTGCCGCACCTGGTCACCTTCTCCTGCCTGTACGTGGACGGCGAGGTGCTGCTGACCGAGCTGGACCGGGCCGGCTTCGCGGTCTCCTCCGGTTCGTCCTGCACCTCCTCCACCCTGACCCCGAGCCATGTGCTGGCCGCGATGGGCGTCCTCACCGAGGGCAACGTCCGCGTCTCGCTGCCGTACGGGGCCGCCGAGGCGGACGTGGAGCGGTTCCTGACCGTGCTGCCGGAGATCGTGGCGGGCGTCCGGGCGCCGCTCGGGCTGGACCTGCCGGCGCCCGCCGCCGCGGCCGCACCCGAGCCGACGCAGACGCTGGTGGTGGACGCACTGGGCAAGCGGTGCCCGCTGCCGGTGATCGAGCTGGCCCGGCGGATCGGCGAGGTGCCGCCCGGCGGCACGGTCGCGGTGCTGGCCGACGACGAGGCGGCCCGGCTCGACATCCCCGCCTGGTGCGGGATGCGCGGGCAGGAGTACCTGGGCGAGGCCCCGGCCGCCGGGTACGGCGGCGACCGGGGCTCGGCCTACCTGGTGCGCCGGACGTCCTGACCGGACGCCACCGGCAGGGGCTACCCGACCAGGTGCGCCCGGATGTCGGCCGCCGCGTCCGCGCCGTACGCGCCCTCGAAGCGCTGCAGGAAGGCGGCCGGGCGCAGCTCGTACTCCTGGGTGCCGACGGTCTCGATCACCAGCGTGGCGAGCATGCAGCCGAGCTGGGCGGAGCGCTCCAGGCCGAGCTCCCAGGACAGGCCCGCCAGGAAGCCGGCCCGGAAGGCGTCGCCGACACCGGTCGGGTCGGTCTTGCGCTCCTCGGGGGCGCAGCCGACGGTGACGGTGTCCTCGCCCTTGCGCTCGATCCGCACGCCCTTGCTGCCCAGGGTGGTGATCCGGGTGCCGACGCGGGTGAGGATCTCCTCGGCGTCCCAGCCGGTCTTGCTCTCGATGAGCGCGGCCTCGTACTCGTTGGTGAACAGGTACGCGGCGCCGTCCACGATCTCGCGGATGTCCTCGCCCTCCAGGCGGGCGAGCTGCTGCGAGGGGTCGGCCGCGAAGGCGTAGCCGCGGGTGCGGCACTCCTGGGTGTGGCGGACCATCGCCTGCGGGTCGTCCGCGCCGATCAGGACGAGGTCCAGGCCGCCGACCCGGTCGGCGACCGGCTTCAGCTCGATGCTGCGGGCCTCGGCCATCGCGCCGGTGTAGAACGAGGCGATCTGGTTGTGGTCCTCGTCGGTGGTGCACATGAAGCGGGCGGTGTGCCGGGTCTCGGAGATGTGCACCGAGCGGCAGTCGACGTTGTTGCGCTCCAGCCAGCTGCGGTACTCGCCGAAGTCGGCGCCGGCCGCCCCGACCAGGACCGGGCGCAGGCCGAGCACACCCATGCCGAACGCGATGTTCGGGGCGACGCCGCCGCGGCGGATGTCGAGGGTGTCGACCAGGAAGGACAGCGACACCGTGTGCAGCTGCTCGGCGACCAGCTGGTCGGCGAAGCGGCCGGGGAAGGTCATCAGGTGGTCGGTGGCGATCGAGCCGGCGACGGCGATACGCACAGGGTCTCCTCGGGGTGGCGGCGAGGCCATGGGAAGCGGGCGAACCTCCACACGGTACCGGGCCGGGGCGGCGGGGCCGCAAGAACGCCCGGCGCGGGTCGGACGAGTACTACCTCCGGGTAGCTCTGGCCGCTCCCGTCCGGTCGGCCTAGGGTCGCAGACAGGGGCCCCGTGGGCGGGCCCGCCCACGTCCGCGGCAACGTCGCCGCGGCACGGTGATCGGAGCGATGACCGATGAATCCCAGTCAGCACACCCTGAGCGCGACCCCCGCCCTGCGCGGCGACGCGGACCCGGACACCCTTGACGCGCTGGTGAGTTCGTCCCGGCGGCTGGGCCGCTTCTGGCCGCCGGTCGCCGCCGGGGAGGAGCCCGCCGGGCCGGCCGGGGCGGGTTTCGCGGTGTCGTCCGGTGCTCAGCGGCTGGTGGCCGGGATGGCCGAGTACGGCATGTAGACCGAGGGCCGAGGGCCATCCGGGCCGGCCCGGATGGAACCGGACTTACCCGGGGCACGTCAAACCGGCGCGGTGCGGCCGGGAAGGCGGCGCTGCCCAGCCCTCGGGAGGAAGTCAGTGATGGTTGTGGAGACGAAGGACCGGCCGGTGGACGGCCGGCGCGGGCGGCGGGCGGCCGCGCTGGCCGGGATGCTGCTGGCGTTCGGCGCGGTGGCGGGCTGCGGTTCGGGCGGGACGGGCGCGGCCGACGGGGCGCCGGCGACGGTGGCGCCGTCGGCCGCCGTGCCGTCCGCGAGCCCGTCCGCCAGCCCCTCCGCCGCCCCGTCCGCGACGCCCGCGCAGTCGCCGGCCGCCTCACCGCCGGCCTCACCGCCGGCGAGCCCGCCGGCGGCGTCCGGGCCGGCCACCCGCCCGACGCCCGGTGCCGGGCCGGACGGGCCGGCGCCGACCGGGCCGGGGATCGCCCCCGGTGAGCCCGCGCCGGTGCCCGGCGGCCTGCAGACCATGAGCTACCGGGCCGACGGCAACCGGCTGACCGTCTGGTTCTACGGCGGCATCTGCGAGAAGTACGGCCTGAAGGCGGACGAGTCCCGGGCCGGCCAGGTCGGCATCCGGATCGTGGTGACGACGCCGGTGCCGCCCGGCCAGGTCTGCGCGGCGGTCGCCAAGAAGCAGTCGGCGACGGTCGATCTCGCGAAGCCGCTGATGGGCCGCGCCGTGCTGGACTCGGCCCAGGGCGCCGAGGTGCCGCTGGAGGCCGACCCGCACGTCGCCCCGACGGAGCCGTCCCAGCGCTGACGGCCGGCCGCGCCCGGAGCCGGCGGGCCGGACGCGGCAAGACCGGCAACGACGAGGGCGGCCCCCGGGATCACCCGGGGGCCGCCTCGGCGCTCGCGCGCGGTCCTGCTAGCTGAACGAGTCGCCGCAGGCGCAGGAGCCGGTGGCGTTCGGGTTGTCGATCGTGAAGCCCTGCTTCTCGATGGTGTCCACGAAGTCCACGGTGGCGCCGCCGAGGTACGGGGCGCTCATCCGGTCGGTGACGACCTTGACGCCGTCGAAGTCCTTGAGCACGTCGCCGTCGAGCGAGCGCTCGTCGAAGAACAGCTGGTAGCGCAGGCCGGAGCAGCCGCCGGGCTGGACGGCGACGCGAAGCGCCAGGTCCTCGCGGCCTTCCTGCTCCAGCAGGCCCTTCACCTTGGCCGCAGCGGCATCGGTAAGGAGCAGACCACTCTCGACGGTGGTCTCGTCCTGGACGGTCATCTGGATACTCCCGGTCGTTGACGACGATCTGCCGCCAGTACCAACCAGCGGCCACCCGGATTCATTTCCCGGGCGGTGGTTCATTCAGTGGTTCTGCGGGGAGACACGCTCGCCTCCCGTACACCCACCTTCCCCATGCTCGCACACCCGCAGGCCCAGGTCATCGCCCGATCCGCGCGAACCACCCCCGCCGGGCGGCTCGGATTGCCAGGATTGGCGGCATGATCCTTCGCCGGGTGCAAGACACTGCCGCCGACGCCGAGACCGTACGGAAGATCGCCCACAGCGCCTTCGAGGAGCTGCCCGGGCCCGCCCCCGCGCCCCGGGGGCAGGCGGGAACGGCACGGCAGTGGGCCAGGACCAGGCACCTGGCCCGGACGGACCCGGAGGGCTGCTGGATCGCGGAGCACGACGGGGAGGCGGTCGGCACGGTGCTGTCGCTGCGCCGCGAGGGAGTGTGGATCCTGGCGCTGTTCGCGGTGCTGCCGGGGGCCCAGGGCCAGGGGGTCGGGCGGCTGCTGCTGGAGCGCGCGGCGGCGCACGGCCGGGGCTGCCTGCGCGGGCTGCTGTGCGCCTCGCCCTCCCCCGCGGCGGCCCGGCGCTACCGGCGGGCCGGGTTCACCCTGCACCCCGCGATGGTGCTCAGCGGCCCGGTGGACCGCTCGGGCCTGCTGGACCCGGGCGACATCCCGGTGCACCCCGGCGGCGCGGTGCACCGGCACCTGCTGGACTCGGTGGACCGCCGGGTCCGGGGTGCGGCGCACGGGCCCGACCACGAGTTCATGCTCGCCCACTACGACGAGCTGCTGATCGCCGACACCCTGGCGGGCAGCGGCTACTGCTACCGGGACGGCGGCGAGGTCAAGCTGCTGGCCGCGACGTCCAAGCGGATCGCCACCCGGCTGCTGCGGGAGGCCCTGGCCCGGGTGCCCGACGGCGAGGAGGCCCGGGTGGAGTTCCTCACCGCCGAGCAGGAGTGGGCCGTGGACGTGGGCCTGGAGGTGCGGCTGCGCCTGGAGACCCGGGGCTATCTCGCCGTGCGCGGGATGCGCCCGCCGGCGCCGTACCTGCCGAGCGGCGGGTTCCTGTAGTCCCGCGCCGTCCGGTCCTGCGCCGTCCGGTCCTACGCCATCGTGTCGAGGATCTCGCGGACCATCTCCATGGTGGTGCCCGGGTGCAGGAAGGCGAACCGGGCGACGGTCTCGCCGTCCCAGCCGGTGGGCGTGACGAAGCCGATCTGGTCGGCGAGCAGCTGCTGCGACCAGCGGTAGTAGTCCTCGCCGGTCCAGCCCTTGCGGCGGAAGCAGACGGCGGACAGCTGCGGGTCCTGCAGCAGCTCCAGGTGCCCGGCCTCGCGGATCACCTGGGCCGTGTCGCGGGCGAGGCGCAGGCCCTCCTCGATCGCGTCGGTGTACGCCTGGGTGCCGTGCACGGCGAGCGAGAACCAGAGCGGCAGCCCGCGGGCGCGGCGGGTGAGGTGGTAGGCGTAGTCGGTGGGGTTCCACTCGTCGCCCTCGGTGTGCAGGACGTCCAGGTAGGAGGCGTCCTGGGTGTGCACGGCACGGGCCAGCTGCGGGTTGCGGTAGAGCAGCGCGGCGCAGTCGAAGGGGGCGAACAGCCACTTGTGCGGGTCGACGACGAAGGAGTCGGCGTGCTCGATGCCGTTGTAGCGCTCGCGGACGGAGGGCGCGAACAGGCCCGCGCCGCCGTAGGCGCCGTCCACGTGGAACCACAGGCCGCGCTCGCGGGTGACCTCGGAGAGGCCCTGCAGGTCGTCGACGATGCCCTCGTTGGTGGTGCCGGCGGTGCCGACCACGGCGATGACCGTCTCGGGGTGGGGGTCGGCCGCGAGGGCGGCGCGCAGCGCCTCGCCGGTGAAGCGGCGGTCGACGGTGGGGACGACGAACGCCTCGACGCCGATGATGTTGAAGGTGTTCTTGACCGAGGAGTGCACCTGGTCGGCGACGGCGATCCGCAGGGTGGCCTCCCGGCCCACGCCGAGCCGGCGGCGGGCGGTGTCGCGGGCGACCACGAGCGCGGACAGGTTGCCGGCCGAGCCGCCGGAGACGAAGGTGCCGCCGGCCGACTCGGGCAGGCCGGCCCGGTCGGCGATCAGCCGCAGCACCTGGTTCTCGGCGGCGATCGCGCCCGCCGCCTCCAGCCAGGAGATGCCCTGCAGGGAGGCGCAGGAGACCACCATGTCGAAGAGCAGCGCGGCCTTGGTCGGGGCGCACGGGATGAAGGACAGGTAGCGCGGGCTGTCGGCGGAGATCACCGCGCGGGACAGCTCGTGGTCGTACAGCTTGAGCACGTCGGCGGGGTTGTTGCCGGTGGCGTTCAGCAGGCCGGCCAGCGAGGCGCGCAGGTGCTCGCCGTCGCCGGGGTGGTCGAGCGGCACCGGGTCGTACTGCAGCCGCTCGCGCATGTAGTCGAATACCAGGTCGACCAGCTCGGTGTCGGGCCGGTGCATGCGGTGGGGGGCTGCGGACACGGGGGTCCCTCTCGGCTGCGAGGTGTCGGGGAGGTCCGGGGGCTCGCGCGGACGGGGCGCGGCGGGCCGGATGTGATCAGCCTAGGCAGCACCGGGGCGGGGCCGCGCGTCCGAACGCGGCCGGTGGGGCAGCTATCGGGCGTGTTCGGCGGGCCCGGCGCAGGATTCCTGCGCCGGGCGGAGCGGCGCTAGCCGATCAGCCGGGAGAGCACGACGGAGCTGCGGCTGCGCTGGACGCCCGGCTCCTTGCGGATCCGCTCGATGACGGCCTCCAGGTGCCGGGTGTCGGCGGCCCGCAGGTGCACGAGGGCGTCGGCGTCGCCGGTGACCGTCCAGGCGGCGGCCACCTCGGGGAACTGGCGCAGGCTGGCGAGGATCTCCTCCGGCGCGGTGCGCTCACGGCAGTAGACCTCGACGAAGGCCTCGGTCTGCCAGCCGAGCAGGGCGGGGTCGAGGACGACGGTGAAGCCGCGGACGACGCCGCGGGCCCGCAGCCGGTCGATGCGCCGGCGCACCGCGGTCGCCGAGAGGTTCACCAGCAGCCCGATCTCGGCGTACGAGGCGCGGCCGTCACGGCCGAGCCGGGCCAGCAGCAGCCGGTCGGTCTCGTCGAGGGAGGCCCCGCCCGGCCCGGGCGGTCGGCTGGTGCTCATCGGTGCGGGGCTCCACTGGTCGTACGGGGTGCTGGGCGGTGATCCACAGAAACGGTTCACCGCCCATTCTGGCCGATAGCGGACGAGTGGACGGGCCGGGGTGCCCGGCCCGTGCTCAGTCGACCAGCAGCACGATCTTCCCCCGGGTGCGGCCCTCCGCGCTGAGGGCCTGGGCGGAGGCGGCCTGGGCCAGCGGGAAGGTGGAGGCGACGGTCACGGTGAGGCTGCCCTCGTCGGCCAGCCGGGCGAGGGCGGCGAGGTCCTCGGCGTCCGGGCGGCACCAGACGTAGTGGCCGCCGTGGGCGACGACGCCGTAGTCGGCGATCGAGGCGATCCGCGCGGGGTCCGCGACCAGGGTGGCCGAGACCGCGACGGCGTCGCCGCCGACCAGGTCGAGGGCGGCGTCCACGCCGCCGGGGGCGAGCGCCCGGACCCGGTCGGCCAGGCCCTCGCCGTACTCGACCGGCTCGGCGCCGAGCCCGCGCAGGTAGTCGTGGTTGCGGGTGCCGGCCGTGCCGATGACCCGGGCACCGAGGGCCACCGCGATCTGGACGGCGAGGTGGCCGACGCCCCCGGCGGCGGCGTGCACCAGTACCGTCTCGCCGGACCGTACCCGCAGCGCCCGGACCAGGGCCTGGTAGGCGGTGAGCCCGGCCAGCGGCAGCCCGCCGGCCTGGGCCCAGTCCAGCGCGGACGGCTTGCGGGCCAGGGTGCGGACGGGCGCGGAGACCAGCTCGGCGTACGTGCCGTGCTCGACGCTGTCCTTGCGGACGTAGCCGATCACCTCGTCGCCGGCCGCGAACTCGGTGACGGCTCCGCCGACGGCGCGCACCACACCGGCCAGGTCCCAGCCCATCACGAGCGGGAAGTGCGCGTCCAGGATGCCGTCGAGGTGCCCCTCGCGGACCTTCCAGTCGACCGGGTTCACCCCCGCCGCCCGGACGTGTACGAGGACCGAGTCAGGCCCGAGCTTCGGGTCCGGCAGGTCGGTGAACTCGACGACCTCGGGGCCGCCGTACTGCCTGATCGCGATTGCCTTCATCCTGCCAGCCAACCAGCCGGGGCCGCCGATCGCTCCCCGGGCCACGCCGGGCGGGTGCCGGGAAGACTCCGCTTGGTCGAGCGGTTCTGATCACATCGACAGGACGGACATCGTCAAGGTGACGCTAACCGGGTTATGATAGATAACGTCAGATAGACGAGAAGGCCGCTTCGACGGACCCGGCCGCACCAGGAGGGCACTCGCCCGTGACCACCACCACTGAGACCTACGGCGTCGACCCCAGTCCGACGCCGCTCGCCCTGCTGCTGCTCGGCCGTGAGGCCGACCCCGGCAGCGAGCGCGGCGTCGAGTGCCCCGGCGACCTCCCCGCCGCCTCCGACCCCGGCCTCGTCGAGCGCGCCCGCAGGGCCAAGGCCGCGCTGGGAGAGCGCGTCTTCATCCTCGGGCACCACTACCAGCGGGACGAGGTCATCGAGTTCGCGGACGTCACCGGCGACTCGTTCAAGCTCGCCCGGGACGCCGCCGCCCGCCCGGAGGCCGAGTTCATCGTCTTCTGCGGCGTGCACTTCATGGCCGAGTCCGCGGACATCCTGACCGGCCCGGCCCAGCAGGTCATCCTGCCGGACCTCGCGGCCGGCTGCTCGATGGCCGACATGGCCACCGCCGAGCAGGTCGCCGAGTGCTGGGACGTCCTCACCGACGCCGGCATAGCCGACGTCACCGTCCCGGTCTCGTACATGAACTCCTCCGCCGACATCAAGTCCTTCACCGGCAGGCACGGCGGCACCATCTGCACCTCCTCCAACGCGGAGCGGGCCCTGGAGTGGGCCTTCGAGCAGGGGGAGAAGGTGCTCTTCCTGCCGGACCAGCACCTGGGCCGCAACACCGCCGTGCGCGAGATGGGCATGTCGCTGGACGACTGCGTGCTCTACAACCCGCACAAGCCGAACGGCGGCCTCACCGTCGAGCAGCTGCGCAACGCCAGGATGATCCTCTGGCGCGGCCACTGCTCGGTGCACGGGCGGTTCTCGGTCGACTCGGTGAACGACGTCCGCGCGCGCATCCCCGGCGTGACGGTGCTGGTGCACCCCGAGTGCAAGTACGAGGTCGTCTCGGCCGCCGACATGGTGGGCTCCACGGAGTACATCATCAAGGCCCTGGACGCGGCCGAGCCCGGCTCCAAGTGGGCCATCGGCACCGAGCTGAACCTCGTCCGCCGGCTCGCCAAGGCGCACCCGGACAAGGAGATCGTCTTCCTGGACCGGGCCGTCTGCTTCTGCTCGACCATGAACCGGATCGACCTGCCGCACCTGGTCTGGACGCTGGAGTCGCTGGTCGAGGGCCGCGTCCCGAACGTGATCACCGTCGACGCGGAGACCGAGAAGTACGCCAAGGCCGCGCTGGACCGCATGCTGGCCCTGCCGTAGCCGGACGGCCGGGCACGGATAAGGGCGGGCACCCCCGAGGGCGTGCC
>NZ_JBHUWW010000122.1:0-29309 GCF_042669755.1 Kitasatospora sp. NPDC057223
GCGCGAGGGGGACTCGCGCCGGGGCCACCGGGGTCTGTGCGGGCCGGGCGTCAGATCGCGGCGGCTTCGAGCTTCTCGGCCGGGCTCGGACCGGAGCCGCGCAGCGGCACCTCGCGCAGGAACACGGCTGCGGCGATGGCGACCACGGAGACGGCCGCGGCCCAGAGGAACACCGTGTGCATGCCGTTGGCCACGGCGTGGTGGTAGGCGTCCTGGACCGGGGCGGGCAGCGTCCGCAGGGCGGCCGGGGTCATCTGGCCCGGGTTGGCGCCCGCGCCCGCGCCGGCCTGCTCGCCGAGGCGGTCCGCCATGGTCGAGGTGACCTGCTTGTTGAAGAGCGCGCCGAACAGGGCGACACCGAAGGAGCCGCCGATGGTGCGGAACAGGGTGGCGGTGGAGCTGGCCACGCCCATGTCCTTGAGCTCGACGCTGTTCTGCGCCACCAGCATGGTGATCTGCATCAGGAAGCCCATGCCGGCGCCCAGCACCACCATGAAGACGGCGGAGGTCAGGGTGCTGGTGTCGGTGCCCATGGTGGAGAGCAGCAGGGTGCCGGCGGCCATCACGATCGTGCCGATGATCGGGAAGATCCGGTACTTGCCGGTCTTGGTGACGGCGCCGCCGACGACCAGCGAGACGACCAGCATGCCGAGCATCATCGGCATCAGCAGCAGACCGGAGTTGGTCGCCGAGGCGCCCTGGACGGTCTGCTGGTAGAGCGGCAGGAAGACGGTCGAGCCGAACATCACGAAGCCGACGATGAAGCCGATCACCGACACCATGGTGAAGTTGCGGTTCTTGAACAGGGTGAGCGGGAGCATCGGCTCCTCGACCCGCTGCTCGACGTAGCAGAAGGCGATCAGCGAGGCGGCGGCGAGCGCGCCCAGGCCGAGGATCTGCTTGGAGCCCCACTCGTACTGCTGGCCGCCCCAGGTGGTGATCAGGGTCAGCGAGACGATGCCGACGGTGAGCAGGGCCGCGCCGACGTAGTCGATCCGGGCGGTCGAGCGGACCTTGGGCAGGTGCAGGGTGACCACGACCACGGCGAGCGCCACGACGCCGAGCGGCAGGTTGATGTAGAAGATCCAGTGCCAGCTGAAGTGGTCGGTGATGAAGCCGCCGAGCAGCGGGCCGCCGATGGTCGCCAGCGCCATCACGGCGGCGAACATGCCCTGGTACTTGCCGCGCTCGCGCGGCGGGATCAGCGCGCCCATGATCGACATCACGCCGACCATCAGGCCGCCGGCGCCCAGGCCCTGGAGGGCGCGGAAGCCGATCAGCTCGTTCATGTTCTGCGAGAGCCCGGAGAGCGCCGAGCCGACCAGGAAGATCACGATCGAGGTGAGGAAGGTGCCCTTGCGGCCGTAGAGGTCGCCGAGCTTGCCCCAGATCGGGGTGGAGGCCGCGGTGGCCAGGGTGTACGAGGTGACCACCCAGGACAGGTGCTCGCCGCCGCCGAGGTCGCCGACGATGGTCGGCATCGCGGTGCCGACGATCAGGTTGTCCAGCATGGCGAGCAGCATGGTGACGACCAGGCCGATCATCACCAGCCGGATCTCGCGGGGTGTGCGGGCCTGCTCCTCCGTCGCGGGGGCGTCCGTCGCGGGGGTCTTCCCGACGGCTGCCGTGCCGTCCTCGGTGGCCCCCTCGACTGCGGCTGCGGAGGTCTCCGCCGCGGTCCCGACCTGCTTCTGTGGCATTGCGCGTCTCCAGGGAGAGGGAGCCGGGCGCTCTTCGGTGAGGCACTTACTTGACGACCGGCTAGTTATACGTCCGTCCGGCACGGTAAGTTGTCCTGAGCCGGGCGTCAAGCCGGTTTCGGCGCCAGCGCGCTGGGCAGCGAAAACGGACCCAGTGGAGCGCGGCCGGACCGGCACTCGCCGACCGTCAACGCAGTCTGAGGCAGGCCAGGACGCCATGGGTACGACACACAGCCCCCGAAGCGACACCCGGGAGCGCATCGTCAACGTGGCGTTGGAGCTGTTCGCCGAGCAGGGCTACGAGCAGACCTCGCTGCGCGAGATCGCCGACCGGCTCGGGGTGACCAAGGCCGCGCTGTACTACCACTTCAAGACGAAGGACGACATCGTCCACGGCATCGTCGAGGCCATGGCGGCGCCGATCGACGAGGCGATCGCCTGGGGCGAGCTGCAGCCGTGGTCGCCCGAGCTGCGCGACGAGCTGGTCCGCCGCTTCGCCGCCGGGATGTCCGAGCGGGCGCCGCTGCTGCGCTTCTTCCACGAGAACCAGCCCGCGCTCCGGGAGTCGCCGGCCGGGCTGGAGTTCAAGGAGCGGATGATCGCGATGATCCGCCTGGTGCACGGCCCGGGGGCGACGTTCCAGGACCGGCTGCGCGCGACGATGTCGCTGTTCACGATCAACTCGGCGTTCTTCCTGATCAAGCAGGACGCCGCCGAGAGCGCCGCCTGCGGATTCCACACGGACGTCCCGACGCTGGCCGAGAGCATGTCGGGGGCCCTTGAGGTGGCCCTGGAGATCTCGGCGCTGATCGAACCCAAGAGCGGCTGACCGGCGGCCCCCGGGCACGCGGAAGGGCCGCCCGGGGCCGTCGGCCCCGGGCGGCCGTCCTGCGGCCGGCCCGTCAGAAGTCGGTGACCCCGCGCGCCGAGAGGTAGGCGATCGGGTTGACCACCGCGCCGTACTTGTTGCTGGAGCGGATCTCGAAGTGCAGGTGCGGCCCGGTCGAGTTGCCGGTGCTGCCGGACTCGCCGATCCGCTGCCCGGCCGCCACGTGGTCGCCCGCGTCGACGTCGAGCTCCGACATGTGGGCGTACTGGGCGTAGTGGCCGTCCGTCAGCTTCAGCACGACCTCCTTGCCGTACGCGCCGTCCCAGCCGGACGAGACCACGCGGGCCTCGCCGACGGCGAGCAGCGGGGTGCCCGGGGCCACCGCGAAGTCGACGCCGGTGTGGTACCCGGCCGCGTACTCGGGGTTCGCGACGCCGTACGGGTTGCTGGTCGGCGCGTTCGGCACCGGTGCGGACCAGGCGGGGGCGGGAGCCGGCGCGGGGGCGGGGGCGGGCTCCTGGGCGGGCTCCGGCGCGGGCGCGGGTGCCGGCACGGGCACCGGCACCGGGGCCGCCAGGTTGGTGGCGACCGCGACCGACTCGTGGGAGGTCGAGTGCTTCACCTTGTACGCGCTCGGTCCCGCGACCTGGACCAGCGCCGCGGCCGGCTCCTCGGCGTGCGCGGCGGTGAACGCGGAGCTGCCCGGCGTGGTGGGTATGACCGTCTGGGCGGAGGCGTTCGCGGGCACCCCGGCGACCAGGACGCCGGAGACTATCACCGCGGCCGCGCCGGCCGCCGTGACGGCCCGGACCCGGGTGCGGGGCAGTCCCAGGTGCGGCACGGTGAACGCGCGGAGCGGGGTGGCGTGGGAGCGGACGGCGTGGCCGAGCCGGGGCTGCCAGGCCGCCGCGTGGGTCGCCGCGGAGGCGGCGAGGCGGCGGAGGGCCGGCCCCAGGGGCGGGACGTTGGACATCGGGAAGCTCAACCTCACGGCGGACGGGGACAGCGCTCAGCCCGGTGGAAGGGCGGAGCGGGGGGACCACTCAGGTGTAACCGTCACCGAGCGGAGTCCCAAACGGTGTGACGTACTACGGCGTGTAGTCACCACGGGGTCCGAACTTCAGGCTGTCGGAGTAATGATCGGCCGATTTGATCATGGTCGGATGGTCCGGCCGCCGCCCTGCCGCCCGCACGGACGATCACCGGGGGCGGGCGCCCCGGCCGCCCGGCGGCTACTACGCCCGGTCGTACCGCCCCGGGGGCTGTGAGCAGGGCCACCGGCCTGGCGGCCGCCGTTGTGCGGTGGGTCACCCGCCGGGCCCGGTCACCCGCCTCTCCGTCACCCGCCTCCCGGCCGGGCCGACGGCTGCCCCGGCCACGTCGCCCCGCCCACGTCGCCCCGGCCGCTCGGGCCCTGACCGCTGACCGCTCCGCCGTTCTGCGCGACCATCGACGTATGTATGCCAATCAGAACGACGCGTCCGACGCCGCGCCGACCGGGCCGACCCTCCAGGACCGCCGGTTCGCCGCCCTCAGAGGCTGCGACCGGGTGCTCTCCGGCACCCGCCCGCAGACCCTGCGCGAGCGGCTCGCCGCACTGGCGGAGGAGGCCGGTCCGGCGTACGACCTCGACCAGCGTCCCGACTTCTACGGCGGCAGCGTGCTGCAGGCGCTGGAGGCCAGGGTCGCCGGGCTGCTCGGCACCGAGGACGCGGCCTTCTTCCCCACCGGCACGATGGCGCAGCAGGTCGCGATGCGGATCTGGTCCGAGCGCCGCGGCGACCGGAACATCGCCCTGCACCCGCTGCACCACCCCGAGATGTACGAGCGCCGCGCCTACGCCGCCCTCGGCGGGCTGCGCAGCGTCTGGCCGACCACCGAGCCGCGCATCCCGACCCCGCAGGAGCTGCGCGACTTCGACGAGCCGTACGCCGTACTGGCCCTGGAGCTGCCCCTGCGGGAGGCCGGCTTCCTCCTGCCGACCTGGGAGGAGCTCACCGCCACGGTGGCCGCCGCCCGCACGCCGGTGCACTTCGACGGCGCCCGGCTCTGGGAGTCCGTCTTCCACCTCGGCCGGCCGCTGCCGGAGATCGCCGGTCTCGCCGACTCCGTCTACGTCTCCTTCTACAAGACGCTCGGCGGCATCAGCGGCGCCGCCCTCGCCGGCGACCACGGGTTCGTCAGGACGGCCAGGGCCTGGCGGCACCGCTACGGCGGCCAGCTGTTCCAGCAGTGGCCGGCCGCGCTCTCCGCGCTCGCCGGGCTGGACCGCGAGCTCCCGCTCCTGGAGTCGTACGTCGACCACGCCAAGGTCGTCGCCGGTGCGCTCGCCGGCGCCCTGGCCGGCCTGCCGGGCGCCCGGGTGTACCCCGAGCCGCCGCACACCCACCAGTTCCAGCTCTGGCTGCCGTACCCCGCGCACGCCCTCGACGAGGCCGGCGTGCGGCTCGCCGAGGAGTCCGGCACGGGCCTCTTCGGCGGCTGGCGGGACTCCCCGCTGCCGGGCCTGGCGGTGACCGAGGTGACGGTCGCCTCGCCCGCCCTGGAGTGGACCGCCAAGGACGTCGCGGCGGCGGTGGAGGCACTCCTCGCCCTGCTCTGACGTGACCGGACCGGCCGGTCACCGTCTCGCGGCCGCCGGCGAACGCAACCGGCCCGGCTCCGCACGTGAGTGCGGGGCCGGGCCGGACGGTGTGTCAGTGCCGGTCCGTGAGGCGGACCGTGCGGTCAACCGATCGGGGTGATCAGTTGTCGATCGGGCGGATGCGGATCCAGGTCTCGAGGTAGTTCGAGGACTCGTTCTCGATCTCGATGCTGGTGCCGGTCTTCGGGACGATGACGCTGCTGTACGGGTTCGTGGCGTCCCAGTACGACTTCAGGTCGCTGAACGAGTCAACGCCCTTGGCCTTCGGGATGACCGTCGGGACGCCGTTCTTGTGCAGCGACAGGCCGTCGGTCTTCTGCGAGCCGAAGGTGGCGTCGTAGCCCTGGATGCGCGGACGCAGCAGGGTGCCGTCGGACCACTTCAGCGGGGCCGGGTGCGAGTCGATCGGGAGGACCAGACCGGCGCCCGGGTGGTTGGTGACGTTGTTGTCGCTCTGGGAGGTGTCCCACAGCCAGATGAGCAGGCCGTCCTGGTTCGCGTAGTGCTCGACCCAGTCCGCCTTGGTGGTGCCGAAGCCGAAGTTGTACGGGCCGGTCTTCAGCGTGGTGTCGAACGAGATGTACTGGCGGTTCTCGGCCAGGTAGTACTGGGCGTACTCGTTGGAGAACTTGCCGCTGATCCGGGAGAACCCGGCGGCCGTCCAGCCGTTGTCGCCGTTCTCGGCGCCGTCGGTGAAGACGACGCTGCCGTCGGCGGAGATGGCGATGTCGTCGAGGGCCAGGCCCTTGAGGTGCACGCCGCCGTCGGTGGTGTAGTGGAAGCGGACCTTGACGGACTGTCCGGCGTAGGCGTCCAGCGAGTAGGCGAGGTCGCCCCACTTGCCGTCCGAGGAGCCGGTCAGACCGGCCTTGTCGGCCGGGTCCTTCGGGATGGCGACGCCGTTGAAGGTGCCGTCGAGGGCGGCCCAGTGGGCGCCGCCGTCGGTGGAGACCTCGGCGTAGCCGTAGTCGTAGTCCTGCTCGATGTCGTACCAGGCCTTGGCGGTCAGCGCCGCCGAGGTCTTGCCGGTGAGGTCGACGTCACGGGCGACCGAGACGTTGAGGTCGTCGGCGCTGCCGCTCCACCACTCGTTGGCGCCCGCGAACGGGGTGTTGATCTCGGTGGTGACGGTCTTCTTCGGCAGGGTGACGACCAGGGCCTGCGGCAGGGCGGTGTTGAACTCGACCGGGCCGATGTGGTGCTTCGAGCCGGTGCCCGCGGTGGCCTTGTCGTAGTTGAGCCAGCCGAGCTGCAGCTTGCTCCACACGTCGAGGTCGTTCGGCTTGTCGCCGATCTCGTTCTTGCCGTCGCCGAGCCAGGAGCCCGAGGACATCAGGGACCAGAAGCCGACCGAGTTGTCGATGCCGCTGCCGCTGGTGTCGTAGAGGTCCGGCAGGCCGAGGTCGTGGCCGTACTCGTGCGCGAAGACGCCGAGGCCGCCGTTCTCCGGCTGCATCGTGTAGTCGCCGACCCAGATGCCGGAGGTGCCGACCGGGGTGCCGCCGAGCTTGTTGTCGGCCGGGCCGGTCGCGCCGGCCTGGGTGCCGTAGACGTAGCTGCGGTGGGCCCAGAGAGCGTCGGTGCCCTGCTTGCCGCCGCCCGCCGACTGGTCCTCACCGGCGTGCACGATCTGGAAGTGGTCGATGTAACCGTCGGGCTCGTTGAAGTTGCCGTCGTGGTCGTAGTCGTACCGGTCCCACTGGTCGTACTGGGCGATCTGCGCCTGGATCTGAGCGTCCGTCTGGCCCTTGGCCTTCTGGTCGGCGACCCATGCGTTGACGCCGTCGCGGATCAGGTCCTGCGCGTTGTTGCAGACGTGCTGGCCGCAGTAGTCGGACCCGTAGCGGGCCTCGTTCCACGGCACCTTCACCCAGTCCGTGACCTGGCCGTCGACCGAGTAACGACCCGAGGACTGCTTCTCGTAGAAGGTCTTCAGGGAGTCCTGGGCCGGGCTGAAGTACAGGTTCTGGTAATGCGCCTGGTTGTAGTCGGCCTGCCAGGCGGTGGAGTTGTTGGTGGCGCGGTCCGGCTGCGCGATCTGGTTGTGCGCGGGGCCGGGCTCGCCGCCGTACTTCAGCGTTCCGTTCGGCAGCTTGGTGGTGCTGTCGACCTGGTCGCTGAAGTCCACCAGGATGGTGAAGATCTTGTCGGTGCGCTCGCGGCCCAGCTCGACGTACTTGTCGCGGCCGAGCTTGACGCTGGTGCTGCTCCCGTGGGTCTCGACCTTGGCGGTGCCGGCGAGCAGCTGCTCGGTGGCGGCCTTCTGCTCGGCCTCGACCTTGTCGCTCAGCGGGCCCGGCAGCACGTCGTCGGTCTTGACGGACTGGACCGCGTCGGCGGGGTCACGCGGTACGGGAGCGGCGCCGGCCGCAAGGGCCGTACCCGGGAGCAGGCCCGCACCCAGGGTGGCTATGACCGCAGCGGTCGCGATGACCGAAGCGGCTTTCGTGGTCTTCTTCAACGTGGTGACGTCCTCCCCAAACCGGTCTGGCTCTTGGCCTTCCGGCAAATCAATGAAGACAGGTGGACGACATTTGATCCAAGCCAGGACGGAAAAGATAGACCTTGACCATGACATGCGCACGGCGCTATCCTCCGCCATCACATGATCACCTGATTGTCGGTCAAATTTCAGGCAGTCAGGGACCGGAGGCGGGTGGATCGTATCCTTACCGACCCCGGCCCCGCCCGGCGCACGCCCCCCGGGTGCGCGAGGTCACAGATATTGTGACGTCACGTAAAACGGTCCAGGCCCCCGGCGGGAATGCCGGGGGCCTGGACCGTTTTGTTAACTGTTAACTGTTGTTACTTCGTCAGGTCGGGACCCGTCGAAGCGACCGCGGCCGGAGTGTCGGCCACCGCGGACTTCTCCTCGCCGCGGAAGGTGAACTTGGCTTCCTTGCCCTCGCCCTCCACGCCGACGACCACGATGTGGCCGGCCCGCAGCTCGCCGAAGAGGATCTTCTCGGAGAGGTGGTCCTCGATCTCGCGCTGGATCGTGCGGCGCAGCGGACGGGCACCGAGCAGCGGGTCGTAGCCGCGCTTGGCGAGCAGCTTCTTGGCCTCGATGCTGAGCTCCAGGCCCATGTCGCGGTCCTTGAGCCGGCCGTCCACCTTGTCGATCATCAGGTCGACGATCTGGATGATGTCTTCCTCGGACAGCTGGTGGAAGACGACGATGTCGTCGACGCGGTTCAGGAACTCGGGGCGGAAGTGCTGCTTGAGCTCCTCGCTGACCTTCGCCTTCATCCGCTCGTACCCGGTGGCGGCGTCGCCCGTGGCCGCGAAGCCCAGGTTGAAGCCCTTGGAGATGTCCCGGGTGCCGAGGTTGGTCGTCATGATGATGACGGTGTTCTTGAAGTCGACCACGCGGCCCTGGGAGTCGGTCAGGCGACCGTCCTCCAGGATCTGCAGCAGCGAGTTGAAGATGTCCGGGTGGGCCTTCTCGACCTCGTCGAACAGGACGACCGAGAACGGCTTGCGGCGCACCTTCTCGGTGAGCTGGCCGCCCTCCTCGTACCCGACGTAGCCGGGGGGCGAGCCGAAGAGCCGCGAGACGGTGTGCTTCTCGCTGAACTCCGACATGTCGAGGGAGATCAGTGCGTCCTCGTCGCCGAAGAGGAACTGCGCGAGCGTCTTGGAGAGCTCGGTCTTACCGACACCGGACGGGCCGGCGAAGATGAACGAGCCGCCGGGACGCTTCGGGTCCTTGAGGCCCGCACGGGTACGCCGGATCGCCTTGGAGAGCGCCTTGATGGCGTCCGTCTGGCCGATGACGCGCTTGTGCAGCTCGTCCTCCATGCGCAGCAGGCGCGAGGACTCCTCCTCGGTCAGCTTGAAGACCGGGATGCCGGTGGCCGTCGCCAGCACCTCGGCGATCAGCTCCTCGTCCACCTCGGCGACGACGTCCATGTCGCCGGCCTTCCACTCCTTCTCGCGCTTGGCCTTCGCGGTCAGGAGCTGCTTCTCGTCGTCGCGCAGGGACGCGGCCTTCTCGAAGTCCTGCGCGTCGATCGCGCTCTCCTTCTCGCGGCGCACGTCGGCGATCTTCTCGTCGAACTCGCGCAGGTCCGGCGGCGCGGTCATCCGGCGGATGCGCATCCGGGAGCCGGCCTCGTCGATCAGGTCGATCGCCTTGTCCGGGAGGAAGCGGTCCGAGATGTAGCGGTCGGCCAGCGTCGCGGCGGCGACCAGCGCGGCGTCCGTGATGGACACCCGGTGGTGCGCCTCGTAGCGGTCGCGCAGGCCCTTGAGGATCTCGATGGTGTGCGGCAGCGACGGCTCCGCGACCTGGATCGGCTGGAAGCGGCGCTCCAGCGCGGCGTCCTTCTCCAGGTGCTTGCGGTACTCGTCGAGCGTGGTCGCACCGATGGTCTGCAGCTCACCACGGGCCAGCATCGGCTTGAGGATGCTCGCGGCGTCGATGGCGCCCTCGGCGGCGCCCGCGCCGACCAGGGTGTGCAGCTCGTCGATGAACAGGATGATGTCGCCGCGGGTGCGGATCTCCTTGAGGACCTTCTTCAGGCGCTCCTCGAAGTCACCGCGGTAGCGCGAGCCGGCCACCAGGGCGCCGAGGTCGAGCGTGTAGAGCTGCTTGTCCTTCAGCGTCTCCGGGACCTCGCCCTTGACGATCGCCTGGGCCAGGCCCTCGACCACGGCGGTCTTGCCGACGCCGGGCTCACCGATCAGCACCGGGTTGTTCTTGGTGCGGCGGGACAGCACCTGCATGACCCGCTCGATCTCCTTCTCGCGCCCGATCACCGGGTCGAGCTTGGCCTCGCGGGCGGCCTGGGTGAGGTTGCGCCCGAACTGGTCCAGGACCAGCGAGGTGGAGGGGGTGCCTTCGGCGGGGCCACCCGCGGTGGCCGACTCCTTGCTGGTGCCCTGGTAACCGGACAGCAGCTGGATCACCTGCTGGCGGACCCGGTTGAGGTCGGCGCCCAGCTTCACCAGGACCTGGGCGGCGACGCCCTCGCCCTCGCGGATCAGGCCGAGCAGGATGTGCTCGGTGCCGATGTAGTTGTGGCCGAGCTGGAGGGCCTCGCGGAGCGACAGCTCCAGGACCTTCTTCGCCCGCGGGGTGAAGGGGATGTGGCCGGAGGGGGCCTGCTGGCCCTGGCCGATGATCTCCTCGACCTGCTGGCGGACAGCCTCGAGCGAAATCCCGAGGCTCTCCAGGGCCTTAGCGGCGACACCCTCACCCTCGTGGATCAGACCCAGGAGGATGTGCTCGGTGCCGATGTAGTTGTGGTTGAGCATCCGGGCTTCTTCCTGAGCCAGGACGACAACCCGCCGCGCGCGGTCGGTGAACCTCTCGAACATCGTTTATCGCTCCTCAGAGCGGTCGGGCAGTTCGGGGTCGGTCCCCGCCCTGTCCTTCCGCATGCTAGTCCCGCTCAGCGGCGCGGCATGGGCCCCTCCTGCCCGAAACGGACGAGAAGGGTGGATCAGCCCCACTCTCGTGGGAAGTCGTGCTGCGCGACCAGCAGACACCAATCCCAACCTGATGTTGGGAGACGGTGTTCCCACAGGTGGGTCCGATGCACCCGATACCGCTACGCCATCGGCGAACAACGCCCGCCGCCGGTGCAGCCGCACCCGCTGCGACTGGTCACACGATCTGCCCCGGTCGGGGCGCACGGCCCGTCCCACCTGCATTCATACCCGGTATTCCGGCGGATCTCGCGCAGTTTCCGCGGTGGCGGTGTTCGCCTGGCGAGAAGTCGCCTGACGGACCGCCCGGTCCGTGGCGCCCGCCCGCAGGGGCCGGGGAGGGGTGCGCCGATCAGGTGCACCCGCGTTACCGCTTCGCCCCTACAGCGTTGCACAGCCCATGAGGGTTCCGCCGCCCGCAAGCACCGCGGGGCGCGGAGGATGTCCTCCGCGCCCCGAGCGTGTGCCGTGCGCGCCGGTGCTCGGACGGCTGCGCGATACCGCTGACGGCGGCCTGCCGGGCACCGCCGTGGTGCCCCGGGGCGGCGCCCCGGCCTTCGTCAGGACGCGTTGGCGTTCTCGTACTGCTCCCGGATGATGCTGGGCACGCGGCCGCGGTCGTTGACCTCCAGGCCGTTCTCCTTCGCCCAGGCACGGATCTTCGCCGTGTCCGGAGCGCCGGCCGCGGGGCGGGCCGTGGTGCTCCGGCCGCTGCTGCGGCGGGCACTGGTGAGCCGGCCGCTCTGCTTGCGGCCCTTCTCGACATACGGGGCCAGCAGCCCGCGAAGCTTGTCTGCGTTCGTGCTCTTCAGGTCGATCTCGTAGGCAACGCCGTCGAGAGCGAACGTCACCGTCTCGTCCGCCGAACCACCGTCGAGATCGTCTTCAAGAATGACCTGCACCCTCTGCGCCACGGGCTTCCCTTTCCGCGTAAACGACCCATTGCCTGAGGAAAGGAAACCGCCTTTCTGCAGAAAACACAAACCCCTGGGCCTGTCGGGAGTGGTTCACAGGTGCAGCAGCATGCGTGAGTTGCCCAGTGTGTTGGGCTTCACGCGCTCCAGGTCGAGGAACTCCGCAACGCCTTCATCGTACGAGCGGAGAAGTTCTTCATAGACATCCGTAGCGATCGCCGCCGGGTCTGTCGTACCATCATCGGTTTCGTGGACCTCGCCGATCTCGACGAAACCGTGTTTCGCGAAGAAGGCGACCTCGAACGTCAGGCAGAAAATCCGACGTACGCCTAGCCAGCGCGCGGTCTGCAGCAACTTCTCCAGCAGCAGGTGTCCGAGGCCGTGGCCCAGGCAGGACGGGTCGACCGCGAGGGTGCGCACCTCGGCCAGGTCCTCCCACATCACGTGCAGGGCGCCGCAGGCCACCACGAGTCCGGTGTCGTCGCGTTCGGCGACCCAGAACTCCTGGACTGATTCGAACAGAGTGACGGTCGGCTTGTCGAGCAGAATGCCGTTCCGCGAGTACCCGTCGATGAGCCGTCGTACGGCCCGTACATCGGTGGTCCGCGCCCGGCGGATGGTGACCTCCATGGCGGGACGTTATCGCGTCCGGCCCTGCCGGGTCTCACCGGTTTCGTCCCGGGTGCCGGTATCCGGCGGTGCGGGGAAGAGCGCGGTGACCCTCAGCGCGTCCCGCAGTGCCTCGCGTTGCTCCGGCGACATCAGGCCGAAGAAGTGCACCAGGGCCGCCGCCGGATTGTCACTGGTGGCCCAGGCGTCGTTCATCAGTGCCGCGGTGTAGGCCTCGCGTGAGGAGACCGGTTCATATCGATAGGCCCGGCCCGCCTGCTCCCGGCGGAGCCAGCCCTTTCTGTACAGCTTGTCGAGGACGGTCATCACGGTGGTGTACGCGATATCGCGTTCCGACTGGAGGTCGACCAGAACCTCGCGAACCGTGACCGGGCGGTTCCACTGCCAGACCCTGGTCATGATGTCGTTCTCGAGTTCACCGAGTTGCCGGACCATAGTGCGCCCAGGATAGGGGAATGAATCGGGCAAATCTTGCTAAGCGTGAACAAACCGGCGCGCCGCCATCCGGAATGGGATGGCGGCGCGCCGTGCCGTGTCGTGCCGGGCGGGCCCGGGGCCGCCGGTCAGTCGACGACGTCCTCCTTGGCCTTCTGGGCGCCGCCCTGGCTGCGGATGATCGCCCGCACCAGGAAGCCGAACCCGATCGCCATGACCAGCGGCGGCACGATCGCACTCACGTAGTCCATCAGGTCACTCCTCGTCGTTCGTCGGTGCCGCCGGGGCGGCCTTGGGCTCGGCCCCCCGCTGATCGGGACGCACCAGCGGGAAGAGCACCGTCTCGCGGATGTTCTTGCCGGTGAGCAGCATGATCAGGCGGTCCACCCCGAGGCCGAGGCCGCCGGTGGGCGGCATCGCGTACTCCAGGGCCCGCAGGAAGTCCTCGTCCACCTGCATCGCCTCGACGTCGCCGCCGGCCGCGAGCAGCGACTGCGCGGTCAGGCGGGCGCGCTGCTCGACCGGGTCGACCAGCTCGGAGTAGGCGGTGCCGATCTCCGTCCCGAAGATCACCAGGTCCCACTTCTCGGCCACGCCCGGGATCGAGCGGTGCGCGCGGGTCAGCGGGGAGACCTCGGTCGGGTAGTCCTTGATGAAGGTCGGCCGGATCGCGTTCTCCTCCAGCAGGCGCTCGACCATCTCCAGGACGATCTGCCCGTGGCCCCACTCCTTCTCGAACGGGATGCCGTGCTCGGCGGCCAGCCCGCGCAGCTCCTCGACGCCCGTCTCCGGGGTCACCTCGGTGCCCAGGTGCGCGGAGATGCCCGGGTAGACCGAGACCTCCGCCCACGGCTCGGCCAGGTCGATCTCGTGCTCGACGCCGTGCGGGTCCAGGCCGCGGATGACGGTGCCGCCGAGCGCGTCCCGGGCGGCGTTGATGATGGTGGCCCGGATCAGTTCGGCCTGGGTGTCGTAGTCGCCGTACGCCTCGTACGACTCCAGCGAGGTGAACTCGGGGTTGTGGGTCGAGTCCGCGCCCTCGTTGCGGAAGTTGCGGTTGATCTCGAAGACCTTCTCCGCGCCGCCGACCACGAGCCGCTTGAGGTACAGCTCGGGTGCGATCCGCATGAACAGGTCGATGCCGTACGCGTTGATGTGGGTCTTGAACGGGCGGGCGTTGGCGCCGCCGTGCACGGGCTGCAGCATCGGGGTCTCGACCTCGATGTAGCCGCGGTCCTCGTAGGTGCGGCGGATCGAGCGGACGACCTTGCTGCGCAGGTGCAGGATCTCGCGCGCCTCGGGGTTCACGATCAGGTCCACGTACCGCTGGCGGACCCGGGCCTCCGGGTCGGTCAGGCCCTTGTGCTTGTCGGGCAGCGGGCGCAGGCACTTCGAGGTGAGCTCCCAGCGGTCGACCATCACGGACAGCTCGCCGCGCTTGGAGGTGATCACCTCGCCCTCGACGCCGACCTGGTCGCCCAGGTCGATGTCGGCCTTCCAGGCCGCCAGCCGCTCCTCGCCGAGCCGGTCCAGGGAGAACATCACCTGGAGGTCGCCGGAGCCGTCCCGCAGGGTGGCGAAGCAGAGCTTGCCGCCCGTCCGGGAGAGGATCACCCGGCCGGTCACGCCGGCCCGCTCGCCGGTCGCCGTGTCCGGCTCCAGGTCGGGGTGCTTCGCGCGCAGGTCGGCGATGGTGGTGGTGCGGGGGAACCCGACCGGGTAGGGGTCGACGCCGGCCGCCCGGAGCCGGTCCAGCTTCTCGCGCCGGACGCGCATCTGCTCGGGAAGGTCGTCGGTCGCGGGGACAGTGCTCTGATCGCTCACCCCACCAGGGTAGCCAGCCCCCGGGGGTGTTCCGCGACGGGATATCCCCGGTGCGCCGCGCGTGCCGAGGGGGGAGGACGGCGGTGCCGTCCTCCCCCCTCGCTCGGGTGCGGTGCGGTGCCGGGTCAGCCGGTGCCGGTGGCCAGCTCCAGTTCCTCCGCGGCGGCGTCGGGGTGGTCCGCCGGCTTCGGGCGCCGGCCGAAGAGTTCGGCGGGCGTGGGCATCCGGTGCGGCTGGGGGTGGCCGTCCGGGGCCGGGGCCGGCGGCTTGGCGGCGGCCTTGGGGGCGGGGGAGTCGGCGGGGCTGCTCATCGGGATCCGTCCTCCGGTGGTGATGGGGCCAGCTGGGGTGAGCTGGGCGCTCGGTGGTGCGGCGGGACTCGGTACGGCCGTCAGGTGGCGCTGGCCGGAGGTGAGCGCCAGCCGCTCGCGGACGGCGGCCTCGGCCAGTGCGTGGCAGCGGCCGGCCAGCCGGGAGCGGCGGGAGCGCTCCGCGGTGCCGCAGGGCAGCCGGGAGAGCGTGCGCAGCGCGGTGAGGTCCTCGGGGGCGGGGAGGTAGCCGTCGGTGACGGCCTCCTCCAGCCGTTCGAGGTAGCCGCCCGTGCTACCGGGCAGAGCCGCCCGGTAGCGGGCCAGGTCGGCCAGCAGGAAGGCGCGCAGCCGGCCGCCCTCCCGTACGGCCTCGTCGATCGCCTCGGTCAGGCGGAGGGCTTCCTGGACGTCCTCCGCCCACAGGCCGCTGGACTGGTGTCCGAGGAGGGACAGCTGGGCGGGCACGGCGGGGTGCAGGGCTTGGGCGAGGGCGCGGCGCAGCACGCGGACTTCGTCTGCGCTGAAGGCCATGCCGCCGCGCGATCCGTGTGGCGTAGGCATGGGCTGACACTACGTGAGGAATATCCGATTTGTCGGTAGTGTCGCGCGAAGACGCCCGTTTGCCTCGAAACGATCACCGCGCCGGCCCGGTGCCGGGCCGGCGGCCGGCCGCTCAGGCCGCCGGCTTGTTGCGCTCGTAGACCAGGCGCAGGCCGATCAGGGTGAGCCAGGGCTCGTGCACGTCGATGGTGGTGGCCTCGCCGAGGACGAGGGTGGCCAGGCCGCCGGTCGCGATCACCTGGACGTCCTCCGGGTCCTTGGCGAGCTCCCGGGCCATCCGGTTGACCAGCCCGTCGACCTGGCCGGCGAAGCCGTACAGGATGCCGGACTGCATGCCCTCGACGGTGTTCTTGCCGATCACGTTGCGCGGGCGGGCCAGCTCGATCTTCCTCAGCTGGGCGCCGCGGACGCCGAGCGCCTCCACCGAGATCTCGATGCCGGGGGCGATCGCGCCGCCCACGTAGTCGCCGCGCTCGTTGACCGCGTCGAAGGTGGTGGCGGTGCCGAAGTCGACGACGATGCACGGGCCGCCGTACAGGTGGTTGGCGGCGAGCGCGTTGACGATCCGGTCGGCGCCGACCTCCTTGGGGTTGTCCATCAGCACGTGCACGCCGGTCTTCACGCCGGGCTCCACGATCACCGCGGGGACGTCGCCGTAGTAGCGGCGGCTCACCTCACGGAGCTCGTGGAGCACGGCGGGGACGGACGAGCAGATCGCCAGGCCTTCGACCTTGGCCTCCGAGACCGCGGTGTGAGACCCCATCAGCCCCTGCATCAGCACCGCCAGCTCGTCCGCCGTGCGGCGCGGATCGGTGGAGATCCGCCAGTGCTCGACCACGTCCTCGCCGTCGAACAGGCCGAGTGTGGTCTGGGTGTTGCCGACGTCGATGGTGAGGAGCATGAGGTCCCGTAACGGCTAGAAGGGGTCTCTGACGAGGGCTTACGGACGCAGGTCCAGGCCGATGTCGAGGATCGGCGAGGAGTGCGTCAGGGCGCCCACGGCAAGGTAGTCGACACCAGTCTCGGCGACCTCGCGCGCGGTGGCCAGGGTCAGTCCGCCGGAAGCCTCCAGGCGGGCCCGGCCGGCCACCAGGGCGACGGCCTCCTTGAGCTGCGGGACGGTGAAGTTGTCGAGCAGGATCAGGTCGGCGCCCGCCTCCAGGACCGGCGGGATCTGCTCCAGGGTGTCGACCTCGACCTCGACCGCCAGCTCCGGGTACGCGGCCCGGACGGCCCGGAACGCCTCGGCCACGCCGCCGGCCGCCACCACGTGGTTGTCCTTCACCAGGGCGGCGTCGGACAGCGCCATCCGGTGGTTGGCGCCGCCGCCGCAGCGCACCGCGTACTTCTGCAGCGCGCGCAGGCCCGGGTGGGTCTTGCGGGTGTCCCGGACGACGGCTCCGGTGCCCTCCAGGGCGTCGGTCCAGGCGCGGGTGGCGGTGGCGATGCCGGACAGGTGGCAGAGCAGGTTGAGCGCGCTGCGCTCGGCGGTCAGCAGGTCACGGGTGCGGCTGCGGACGGACAGCAGCACCTGGCCGGCCTCGACCCGGTCGCCGTCCTGGACGTGCCGCTCGACCTCGAACTCCTCCTCGCAGACCAGCGAGACGACGGCCTCGGCGATCCGCAGGCCGGAGACCACGCCGGCCTCGCGGGCGGTGAAGTCGGCGGTCGCGACGGCGTCGGCGGGCACGGTCGCGACCGAGGTGACGTCCTCGCCGCCGGCCAGGTCCTCGGCCAGCGCCAGGGTGGCGATGTCCTCGACCTCGACCGGGTCCAGGCCGGCCTCCTCCAGCAGCTCGGCGAGCTGCGGGTCGAGGCCGGTCTCGTAGCCCTCGCCGTCGCCGCAGGCGCAGCCGTCGCCGCAGCCGCCCAGGTCGGCCAGCGGGAGTTCCTCGTGGGTGTGGGACATGGCTCTACTGCTCCTCGGGAGTGCTGACGGGGGTGCCGGTGGCGGCGGCGAGGGTGGTGACCAGGTGGCGCTGCCAGTGCGCGTCGTCCCGCTCGGGGAAGTCCTCGCGCCAGTGGCAGCCGCGGGTCTCCTCGCGCTGGGCGGCCGCCGCCACCAGGGCGGTGGCGACCAGGTGCAGGTTGGCGGCCTCCCAGGTCTCCACCCGGGGGTCGGCCGGCTTCTCCTCGGCGAGGTGGGCGTACGCCTCCTCGCCGAGCGCGGCCAGGCCGGCCGCGGTGGCCGCCATGCTGGCGGCCGAGCGCAGCACGCCCGCGCCCCTGGACATCAGCCGCTGGATGTCGGCCCGCGCCTCGGGGGCGGGCAGCGGCACCGCGCGCGCCGCCCGGGCCGCGGTGACGTCCACGGAGCGCTCCGGCAGCTCGCCGGCGGCGTGCCGGGCGGTCAGGTCGGCGGCGATCCGCTCCGCGAAGACCAGGCCCTCCAGCAGCGAGTTGGAGGCCAGCCGGTTGGCGCCGTGGACGCCGGTGCAGGCCACCTCGCCGCAGGCGTACAGGCCGGGGACGGTGGTGCGGCCGACCAGGTCGGTGCGGACGCCGCCGGAGGCGTGGTGCGCGGCCGGGGCGATCGGGATCAGCCCGGTGACCGGGTCGATGCCGTGCGAGCGGCAGGACGCCAGGATGGTCGGGAAGCGCTCCTCCCACATGGCGGCGCCGAAGTGCCGCCCGTCCAGGTACATGTGGTCGGTGCCCTTGAGCTGCATCTGCCGGGTGATCGCCTTGGCGACGATGTCGCGCGGGGCGAGCTCGTTCAGCTCGTGCTGCCCGACCATGAAGCGGGTCCCGTCGGCGTCCACCAGGTAGGCGCCCTCGCCGCGGACGGCCTCGGAGACCAGCGGCTGCTGGCCCTCGGCCTCGGGGCCGAGCCAGAGCACGGTCGGGTGGAACTGGACGAACTCCAGGTCGGTGACCTCGGCCCCGGCGCGCAGCGCCAGCGCGACGCCGTCGCCGGTGGAGACCGCCGGGTTGGTGCTGGCGGAGAAGACCTGGCCCATGCCGCCGGTGGCGAGCACCACGGCGCGGGCCCGGATCGCGCCGACGCCGTCGCGCTGGCCCTCGCCCATCACGTGCAGGGTCAGGCCGGCCGCGTGGCCGTCGGCGTCGGTCAGCAGGTCGAGCACCAGGGCGTGCTCGATCAGCTCCAGGCCGGGGTCGCTGCGGACGGCGGCGACCAGCGCGCGCGATATCTCCGCGCCGGTCGCGTCGCCGCCCGCGTGCGCGATCCGGCGCCGGTGGTGGCCGCCCTCGCGGGTGAGCAGGATCTCGCCCCCGGCGTCGAGGTCGAAGGCCGCGCCGGTGGCGATCAGGTGCCGGACCGCCTCCGGGCCCTCGGTGACCAGGGTGCGGACGGCCTCCTCGTCGCAGAGGCCGGCCCCCGCGACCAGGGTGTCGTCGAGGTGCTGCTCGGGGGTGTCCCCCTCGCCGAGGGCGGCGGCGATGCCGCCCTGGGCCCAGCGGGTGGAGCCGTCGTCCAGCATCGCCTTGGTGACCACCATGGCCCGCAGGCCGGCCTTGCGGACGTTGAGGGCGACGGTGAGGCCGGCCACGCCGGAGCCGACCACGACGACGTCGGTGGTGGTGGTCCAGCCGGGGGACGGGGCGGTCAGGCGGTGTGAGGGGGACATCACGTTCAGTGGCTCCTTCAGCGCGCGGCGGTGGGGGCCGCGTTGTCCGGGCCACCGTACGCCTGGTCGCCGCGGAGCAGGCCGCTGCCCGCGGGGGCCTCGGCGGCGTCCGTCCCGAGGCCGGTGACCTTGTTGTCGGCGTCGACGAAGACCACGCTGGGCAGGTAGCCCTTGGCCTCGGCGGTGTCCATCTGGCCGTAGGCGATCAGGATCACCAGGTCGCCGGGGTGGACGAGGCGGGCGGCGGCGCCGTTGATGCCGATGACGCCCGAGCCGCGCGGGCCCGCGATGGTGTAGGTCTCCAGGCGGGCGCCGTTGTTGATGTCGACGATGTGGACGAGCTCCCCGGGGAGCAGGTCGGCGGCGTCGAGGAGATCCTCGTCCACCGTCACCGAGCCGACGTAGTGCAGGTCGGCCTGGGTGACGGTGGCGCGGTGGATCTTGGACTTGAGCATGGTGCGGAGCATGGGGTCACGCCTCCTGTGAGTGCATGCCGGAGATTGCCGTGCCGGTGGTGCGCTGTGCCTAGCGGACGATGATGCGGACGTTGTCGATCAGGCGGGTCTCCCCGACCTTCGCGGCCACGGCCAGCACCGCCTCGCCCCGGAAGTCGTCCGCCGCTTCGGTGAAGTCGTCGGGGTCGATCAGGGCGAGGTAGTCAAGGGTGACACCCTCGGCGCCGTCGAGGACGGCGCCGGCCGCCTCGCGGACGGCCTTCGGCCCCTGCGCGGCCACGTCGCGGCCGGCGAACAGGGCCCGGGACAGGGTGAGGGCCCGCTCGCGCTCCTCCTCGGAGAGGAAGCGGTTGCGGGAGGAGCGGGCCAGGCCGTCCTCCTCGCGGACGGTCGGCACGCCGACGACCTCGACGTCGAAGTCCAGGTCGGCGACCATCCGCTGGACGATCGCCAGCTGCTGGGCGTCCTTCTCGCCGAAGAACGCGAAGTCCGGGTCGGTGATGTGCAGCAGCTTCGCGACGACCGTCAGCACGCCGTCGAAGTGGCCGGGACGGGTGGCCCCCTCGAAGCGCTCGCCCATCGGGCCCGCGGTCAGCCGCACCTGCGGCTCGCCGTTCGGGTAGACCTCCTCCGCGAGCGGGGCGAACACCACGTCCGCGCCGTTCTCCTCGGCGAGGCGCAGGTCGGCGGCGAGGCTGCGCGGGTAGCGCTCCAGGTCCTCGTTCGCACCGAACTGCAGCGGGTTCACGAAGACGGTGACGGCGACCCGGCCGTCCTGCCCGACCTGCTTGCGGGCGGCCCGGATCAGCGCGGCGTGGCCCTCGTGCAGGGCGCCCATCGTCATCACGACCGCGTTGTCCACCGGCTGCTCGTCCGGCCAGAAGGCGGGCTCGAAGTCGGCGACGGTGTGCGTGAGCACCGCCTTGCGGACCTTCGGGTCCCTGGTCGGCTGCTTGCCGCGCTGGATCTTGCCCGCCATCAGTTGATCTCCTCGTTGAGTACGTCCAGCAGCGCCGCCGCCGACTCTTCCTTGAGCGCTCCGCCGCGGAGCGCCCGCTGCGCGGTGGCGCGGGCCATCGCCCGGTACGCCGCGGGGATGTCGGGGGACACCGTACTGAGTTGTGCCAGGTGGCGGCGCACCGTCCCCGCGTCGCCGCGGGCGACCGGGCCGGTCAGCGCGGCGTCGCCGGCCCGCAGGCTGTTGTCCAGGGCGGCGCCGAGCAGTGGGCCGAGCAGCCGGCCGGGCTCGGCCACCCCGGCGGTGCGCAGCAGCTCCATGGCCTGCGCGACCAGGGTGACCAGGTGGTTCGCGCCGTGCGCGAGGGCCGTGTGGTAGAGCGGGCGGACGTCCTCGGGCACCCACTCGGGCTCGCCGCCCATCTCCACCACCAGGGCCTCGGCCACCGGCCGCAGCTCCTCGGGCGCCGTCACGCCGAACGGGCAGCCGGCCAGCCGGGCCAGGTCGACGGAGGTGCCGGTGAAGGTCATCGCCGGGTGCAGGGCCAGCGGCAGGGCGCCGGCCCGGGTGGCGGGTTCGAGGATCGCCACCCCGTGCGCGCCGGAGGTGTGCACCAGCAGCTGCCCGGGGCGGACGGCGCCGGTCGCCGCGAGACCGGCCACCAGGCCGGCCAGCGCGTCGTCGGGCACGGTCAGCAGGACGAGGTCGGCGGCGGCCAGCACCTGCGGCGGCGTGACCAGCCGCACACCCGGCAGCAGGGCCTCGGCCCGGCGCCGCGAGGTGGTGGAGACGCCGGAGGCGGCGACCACCTTGTGGCCGGCCAGCTGGAGGGCGGCGCCCAGCGCGGGCCCGACCCGGCCGGTGCCGACCACGCCCACGGCGAGGCGGGCGGGCCGGTCGCCGGGGTCGCCGGCGTCGCGGTACGGGTCGGCGGGGCCGAAGGGCGGGGACGTGCTCACGGCTTGGCGTTCGTCCTTACTTTCGGTTCCGGTCCTCGGCGGGCCCGGACGTACCGGGCCAGTCTACGGCGGGCCGGGCGGCGGCCCCGGGCGCGGGCCGGGGCCGGCCGTCAGTCCGCGGCGCCGGCCCGGACCAGGCCGGCCTCGTAGGCGAGGACCACCGCCTGGACGCGGTCGCGCAGGCCCAGCTTGGCCAGGATGCGCCCGACGTGGGTCTTCACGGTGGCCTCGGAGAGCACCAGCCGGGCGGCGATCTCACTGTTGGACAGGCCCTGCGCGACGAGCAGGAAGACCTCCCGCTCGCGGTCGGTCAGCGGGTTCAGGGTGCCGGCGCCGGGGGCGGCACCGGGGGTGGGCAGCACCTCGGCGAAACGGTCGATCATGCGGCGGGTGGTGGTGGGGGCGACCACGGCGTCACCGGCGTGCACGGAGCGGATCGCGGCGACCAGCTCGGTCGGCGGGACGTCCTTGAGCAGGAAGCCGCTGGCGCCGGCCTTGAGCGCGGCGAACGCGTACTCGTCCAGGTCGAAGGTGGTCAGGATGAGCACGTGCGGCGCGTCCGGCAGCGGGCTGCCGTCCGCGGCCAGGCAGATCC
Organism: Kitasatospora sp. NPDC057223; assembly: GCF_042669755.1. Classification (NCBI taxonomy): domain Bacteria; kingdom Bacillati; phylum Actinomycetota; class Actinomycetes; order Kitasatosporales; family Streptomycetaceae; genus Kitasatospora; species Kitasatospora sp. NPDC057223. The sequence continues at coordinate 21,839 of NZ_JBHUWW010000122.1, forward strand.
GCCGGGTCGCCTGGACGCCGTCGAGCCGGGGCATCCGGACGTCCATCAGGATCACGTCGACCTCGGTGTGCCGCAGCACTTCGAGGGCCTGGGCGCCGTCGCCGGCCTCGGCGGTGATCTCGATGTCGCCCTGGGACTGCAGGATCATCCGGAAGCCCGTGCGCAGCAGTTCCTGGTCATCGACGAGCATCACGCGGATGGTCATGGTTCTCCCTGTTGCCGGTCGCTGCGTGGGCGGGCTTGCTACTTGGCTGCCTTGAGGGGCAGGACGGCCCGGATCCGGAAGCCGCCACCGGGCCTGGGGCCGATGTCGAGACTGCCGCTGACCATGCCGACCCGCTCCCGCATGCCGATCAGACCATGGCCGAGGCCGTCGGTTCCACCGGTGCTGAGCTGCCCGTCGGTGGTGCCGCGGCCGTCGTCCTCGATCAGGACGGCCAGTTCGTGCTCCCCGAAGTCGACGGCGACCCGGGCCCGGACGTCGGGACCGCCGTGCTTGCGGACGTTGGTCAGCGCCTCCTGGACGATCCGGTAGACCGTGAGCTCCACCCCGCGGGGCAGTTCGCGGACCTCGCCGGAGGTGATGAACTCGACCGGCAGGCCGGCCGTGCGGACCTGCTCCAGGAGGTCGGGCAGCTCCTCGACCCCGGGCTGCGGCACGTACTCCTCGGCGGTGTCGGCGGTGCGCAGCACCCCGAGCAGCCGGCGCATCTCCACCAGCGCCTGCCGGCCGGTGGAGGCGATCGTGCCGAGCGCCTCCTTCGCCTGCTGCGGCGAGTTGTCGAGGACGTACGCGGCGCCGTCCGCCTGGACGATCATCACGGACACGTTGTGCGCCACCACGTCGTGCAGCTCCCGGGCGATCCGGGCCCGCTCGGCCGCGACGGCGACCTTCGCCTGGGCGTCCCGCTCGCGCTCCAGCCGGGCGGCCCGGTCCTCCAGCTCGACCAGGTAGGCCCGGCGCACCCGGGTGAGGCGCCCCCAGGCCCAGCACAGCACGAACGGCGTGGACATCAGGACGGCCAGCAGCAGGCTCTGCGGGAAGCTGGGGCCCGTCCCGATCGGGTTGCCCTCCTCGTCCACGCCGCCGGTGGGGAACCGCCAGATGGTCAGCGGCCCGGCCGCCAGCCCGGCGGCGAGGCACAGCCGCGACACCCAGGCGGAGCCGAAGGCGGCGCCGGTGTACGCGAAGACCAGGTAGCCGATGCTGGAGGCCGCCGGGTTGACGTTCAGCAGCACCTGGCCGATGCCCAGGGCTCCGGCCACCGTCACGGTGAGGTCCGGCTTGCGGCGCCGGAACACCATCAGGACGGGGATGACCACCGCGAGCACGTAGTGGACGACCAGCTGCCACCCGTCCTGGCTGTTGTCCGGCACCAGTGAGACGAGCAGCAGCGGCAGCGCCCATGCGGAGTCGACCACCATGGGGTGTCGGCGGAGCCAGGCGTTGAGTCGATGCACGTCCTAAGCCTAGGCAGTCGTGACGGGCCCCCAGGTCCGCCGGGAGAGCGATCCCGTCTACTCCCTAGGTCGGAGACGGTCCCGGCCGGGGCGGGCCCGCCCGGTAGCGTCGACCCCCATGAGTTGGATGCGGTGGCGGCCCGCCACGGAACAGGCGCTGTACGGCCCGGACGGCTTCTACCGCAGGCCGGAGGGCCCGGCCGGGCACTTCAGGACGTCCGTGCACGCCTCCGCCCGCTACGCGGGTGCGGTGGCCCGCCTGCTCGGGGAGGTCGACGAGGCACTCGGACGCCCGGCGGAGCTGGCCTTCGTCGACGTCGGGGCCGGCCGGGGCGAACTGCTGGCCGGGGTGCTCGCCGCGGTGCCCGCGGAGCTGGCCGGGCGGCTGCGCCCGTACGGGGTCGAGCTCGCCGCCCGGCCGCCGGGCCTGGCACCCCGGGTGGAGTGGACACCGGAGCTGCCGGCCGGGGTCAGCGGCCTGCTGTTCGCGAACGAGTGGCTGGACAACGTGCCGCTGGATATCGCCGAGGCCGACGGGGACGGCGTGCTGCGCTACTGCGAGGTCGACCCGGCGACCGGCCGGGAGAGGCTCGCCGAGCCGGTCGGCGGCGCCGACGCGCGGTGGGCCGGGCGGTGGTGGCCGGTGGCGGAGCCCGGGGAGCGGGTCGAGCTCGGCGGGCCGCGGGACGAGGCCTGGGCGGCGGCGGTCGGGGCGCTGGAGCGCGGGCTGGCGGTGGCGGTGGACTACGCGCACACGGCGGCGGACCGCCCGCTGTTCGGCTCGCTGACCGGGTTCCGGGCCGGCCGGGAGGTGCCCCCGGTACCGGACGGCACCTGCGACGTGACCGCGCACGTGGCGCTCGACGCGGTGGCCGTCCCGGGTTTCCATAGCCTGTGGACGACGCAGCGCGAGGCCCTGCGGGCCCTCGGGGTGAGCGGCGGGCGGCCGCCGCTGGCGCTGGCCTCCAGCGACCCGGCGGCGTACCTGCGGGCGCTCTCCGGAGCGGGCGAGGCGGCCGAGCTGACCGACCCGGCGGGGCTGGGCCGGTTCGGGTGGCTGGCGCAGGCCGTCCGCATGCCGGTACCTGGGAGCCTGGGGGGCCTCCCGGGATGGCAGACTCTGGTGCCATGAGGGAGACCATGGTCGGCATCGGCGCGGGTGCGGAAAACTTCTCGGGCGAGCCGGGCACCACGGACATGGTGCTCAACATCGGCCCGCAGCACCCGTCCACGCACGGCGTGCTGCGCCTGCGGCTGGTGCTGGACGGCGAGCGGATCGTGTCCGCCGAGCCGGTGATCGGCTACATGCACCGCGGCGCCGAGAAGCTCTTCGAGGCCCGCGACTACCGCCAGATCATCATGCTGGCGAACCGCCACGACTGGCTGTCGGCGTTCGCCAACGAGCTCGGCGTGGTGCTCGCGGTCGAGCGGATGCTCGGCATGGAGGTGCCCGAGCGGGCCGTCTGGATCCGCACCATGCTGGCCGAGCTGAACCGGGTGCTCAACCACCTGATGTTCCTCGGCTCGTACCCGCTGGAGCTGGGCGGGATCACCCCGATCTTCCACGCGTTCACCGGCCGGGAGGAGCTCCAGCACGTGCTGGAGGAGGCCTCCGGCGGCCGGATGCACTACATGTTCAACCGGGTCGGCGGCCTGAAGGAGGACCTGCCGGCCGGCTGGCTCGGCCGGGTCCGGGCGGCGGTGGCGACCGTCCGCTCGCAGCTGCCGGTCTTCGAGAACCTGGTGCTCGGCAACGAGATCTTCCGGGCCCGCACCGCCGGCGTCGGCGTGCTCTCCAAGGAGCACGTGCACGCGTACGGCGTCAGCGGCCCGATCGCGCGCGCCAGCGGCGTCGACCTCGACCTGCGCCGCGACGAGCCCTACCTCGCGTACGGCTCGGCGGAACTGCGCGACGTCCTGACGGTGGTCACCCGCGAGGAGGGCGACTGCCTGGCCCGCTTCGAGTGCCTGCTGGAGCAGACCGCCAACTCGCTGGACCTCGCCGACGCCTGCCTGGACAAGCTGGCCGGGCTCGCCCCCGGGCCGGTCAACCTGCGGCTCCCGAAGGTGCTGAAGGCGCCGGAGGGCACCACCTACGCCTGGACCGAGAACCCGCTCGGGATCAACGGCTACTACCTGGTCTCCCGGGGTGACAAGACGCCGTGGCGCCTCAAGCTGCGCTCGGCGTCCTTCAACAACATCCAGGCGCTGATCGAGCTGCTGCCGGGGACGCTGGTCGCGGACATGGTGGCGATCCTGGGCTCGATGTTCTTCGTGGTCGGCGACATCGACAAGTAGGGCCCCGCCCGGCGGGCGGGGCCCCGACGGGCTACTTCTTCTTCCCGTCCTTCGGCTTCCTGGCGGGCGCCGGGTCGGCCGGGTGCGGGGCCAGCCGGCGGTCGTCCTTCGAGGCGATCCGCTGCTCGCAGATGCCGGCCAGGACGGCGTAGGCCTGCGCGCCCATCAGCTCGGTCAGCTCGGGCCGGTAGCTGACGTACACCGGGTCGGGCCCGTTGTGCGCCTCCGGGCTGCCGGTGCACCACCAGTGCAGGTCGTGGCCCCCGGGGCCCCAGCCGCGGCGGTCGTACTCGCCGATGGTGACCTGGAGGTAGCGGGTGTCGTCCGGGCGGTCGATCCAGTCGTAGGTGCGGCGCACCGGCAGCTGCCAGCAGACGTCGGGCTTGGTCTCCAGCGGCTCCTTGCCCTCCTGCAGCGCGAGGGTGTGCAGGGCGCAGCCCTCGCCGCCGGCGAAGCCGGGGCGGTTGAGGAAGACGCAGGCGCCGTCGACGCGGCGGGTCTGGCGGTCGCCGTCCTCGTCGAACATGGTGATGCCGCCGTCGGTCCTGATCCGGCCCTTGGCGTCGGTGCCGTGGTCGAACAGCTGCCAGGTCTCGGGGGTGAGCCGGGCGGCGTGGCCCGCCACCCGCTTCTCGTCGTCCTCGTCCGAGTAGTGCGCGCCCAGCGTGCAGCAGCCGTCGGACTCGCCGCGGCCGGGGCGGATGCCGTGGCAGCCCTTGCCGAAGATGCAGCTCCACCGGGAGGTCAGCCAGGTGAGGTCGCAGCGGAACACCTGCTCCTCGTCGGCGGGGTCGGCGAACTCGACCCAGGCCCGGGCGAAGTCGAGCGGGACTTCGGGACGCAGGCCGGGCATCGCGAGGTCGACCGCCGGGGCCTTGGCCTTCCGGGGCTTGGCGGGGGAGTCGTGCGGGGCGGTCTTGGAGGTCTCTGCTGCTGCCACCCGGCAAGGGTATGGCCTCGGAGGCGTGGGAATCCGCTCACCTCTGTGGCATTTGCGGTGATTTCACCGGAAATCCACCAGCGCGTACGGTTGCCGGTCGTGAAGGCGGGGTGAAAAGGCCGCCCGCACCCTGCGGCGGCCCCGGACGGGCGCCCTAGGATGGCGGCCGCCGGAGTCATCCCGTCGGCCGTGCGCCTGGGGCGGCATCGCGGGGTGGGTGCCGCTACGGGGAGGTACGGGGATGAGTGGCAACAGCAGCAGGAGTGGTGGCGCCGGCAGCGGCGGGGGCCCGGGGGAGCACTTCTCGGTCGATCCGTGGGAGATGCACGGCGAGGGACGGGAGTTCGAGAAGATCTCGAACGACTTCGCCCGCGCCTCGCTCGGCCTGGAGCAGTCCCTGGCCGGTCTCGGCACCCCCTGGGGCACCGACGAGCCGGGCAGCGGCTTCGGTACGGAGTACCAGCAGGCCCGGGAGACGGTGATCGGCGCCCTGCACGGCATCGCCGACCGCCTCGGGCAGATCGGCGCCGGCCTGCACGGCATGGCTGACCACGTGACGGACACCGACGGCGGGATCACCGCGGACTTCGGCCGGGTCGCAACCTCCGGGGCCCCCGGCGCCGTCCCTCCCGGCGGGGCATCCGCCGGCGGCACGCGCTGAGCCGCAGTTCCCGCCCGTACGGCCCGTACGGCGTGACGTCACACTCGAAGGGGGAACCGCGTGTCCCGGAAGCTGCCCGAGGAACTCGCCCCGGTCCTGGCCCGGACCGGCCACGCCTGGCCGCAGGCGGATGAGGACGCACTGCGCCGGGCGGCCACGCTGTGGCGGGAGTTCGGCTCCGAGGCGGAGCGGCTCGGCCGGCTCGGCGGGGCTTCGGCCGGCCGCGTCACGGGCGAGAACTCCGGCCGGGCGGTGGACGCCTTCGCCGACCACTGGCGGACGTTCAGCGGCGGCGGCCGCGGCCATCTCGACGACGCGCAGCACGCGGCCGAACTGGTCGCCAAGGCCTTCGAGACGGCGGCGCAGGCCACCGACACCTGCAAGGCGGAGCTGGTCTCGGCGCTGACCGCCCTGGCCGAGGAGCTGAAGAAGGCCCAGGCGCAGGCGGCGGCCGCCAAGAAGGCCGCCGCCGACGCTGCCGCGGAGCCCGCGCCGTCGGTGCAGACCCAGGGCGTGTTCGGCGCCGTCGCGCACACGGTCGGCGCGGTGGCCGCCAAGGTCAGGGGCGCCGCCGCGGACACCGTCGCCGCCGCGGAGCAGACGGTCGCGACCGAGGCGGCCCGGCTGAAGGTCGCCGGGCTGCTGGCGGAACTCGGCCGGGCGATGAAGGCCGCGATGCGGACCACGCTGGACGAGCCCGCGCTGACCGCGCTGGAGCGGCTCGGCGCGGGCAGCGCCGCCGCGTCCGGCCCGGGCGCCGGCGTCCGCACGCTGTCCGAGGTGGTGGGCGCCAAGGGGGGTTTCGACGCGAAGGCGGCGGGCCTGCCCGCCGTGCTGGGCGAGCCGGGCGTGCTCGGCAAGGACGGCGCCGGACTGAAGCTGGTCGTCGACTCGGCGGGCAACCCGGTCATCGGCGAGGACGGCAAGCCGGTGCTGGGCGTGGAGGGCCTGACGGTCAAGCTCGGCGAGGACGGCAGGCCCGCCCTCGACAGCCGGGGCAACCCGGTCATCCTGCGGGCGGACGGCACCGCGGTCGCCGACACCACCGGGCTCAAACTGGTCGCCGGCGAGAACGGCAGTCCGGTCGTCGGCGTCGCGGGCCTGACGGTCGGCCTCGACCGCGACGGCAAGCCGCTGGAGGACGAGAACGGCCGCAGCGTGCTGTCCGGCGCCGACGGCCGGCCGGTGGTCAAGGCCGACCTGACGACCGATCCGACGGCGGACGGGTCCGCCAAGGGCCGGCCGCCGCACGGCACCGTGCTGGACGGGCTGCCCGTCGACGTCGCGGCCGGCGGCCTCGGCGTGGACGTCAAGGTGGCCGGCGCCGCCGCCGGCGCGGGCGGCCCGGGTGCTCCGGGTGCTCCGGCTGCCCCGGCGGCCGCGGGCGGCCCCGGTGTGCAGCTGCAGACCGGGCCGGTCGCCGTCGGCCTGTCCGGCGGAGGTGGCGGCGGGGGTGGCGGCGGCTGGACCCCCGACGCCCCTGCGGCCCGGCCCGAGCGGACCGCCCCGGCCGCGTACACGCCCTCGCCCAGTGGTGGCGGCGGAGGTGGCGGCGGCGGACGGGTCAGCGGGGGCTACGGACCGGTGTACGCCGCCGTCGACACCGGCTACCAGCCCGGCCCCGCCGAGGCCCCCGCCCCGGCCTCGCCCTCGCGCGGCGCGGTCACTCCCGCCTCGGTGCGGACCGACTCGGTGTACACCCCGCCGGTGGTGAGCTCCGACCAGGTGGCCGCCTCCGTCGGCGGCCACGGGTGGGCCGGGGACGGCGGCCGCGCCCCGGGCGGCGGCGCTCAGGGCGGCGGCGGGTACTCCGTCGGCGTCTCCGCGCCGGCCGCCGGTGGCGGCTCCTTCAGCAGTGGTCCGAGCAGCGCACCGAGCAGCGGCCCGGTGGGTGGCGGCGGTGCGCCCTCCGGCGGCCAGGTCTACAGCGGGGCCCAGGGCATACCGGCGGCCGGCCCGGCCGGCGGTACGGGAGCCCCCGGCGCCGCCGGCGCGGGTGCCGCGGCCGTCGTGGGTGTCCCGGCGGCCGGTACGCCGGTGGGCGCGGGCACGCCGGGCGCGGCGGCGGGAACGCCGGCCGCCGGCGGCCAGGCCGCGGCCGGGGCACGCCC
>NZ_JBHUWW010000123.1:0-28214 GCF_042669755.1 Kitasatospora sp. NPDC057223
CAGTACTTCTCCGGGTCCGCCACGGACTCGCCGACCTGCGAGGACGCCGCGAAGTGCAGCACCGCGTCGAAGGAGCCGTCCAGCACGTCGGCGGCGTCCTGGATCCGGCCGCGGACGAACTCGGCGCCGGCCGGCACGCCCTCCCGGAAGCCCGTGGAGAGGTCGTCCAGGACGGTGACCCGGTGACCCGCCTCCAGCAGGTGCGCGCCCACCACACTGCCGACGTAACCGGCACCACCGGTGACCAGGTACTTGCTCATGCTGCAACCTCCCACGGAGAGTCGAAGGGTGCGGTTGGAGTCGTCACCCGGCGAACGGTGAAACAATACCAAACACAACACAACATAAGTCAACAAGAGTGTCCGGGTCCGCCGTCAGCTCCCGGTGGCGGGGGCGATCGTGCGGCGCAGCTCGCGCTTGAGCACCTTCATGCTCGGGCCGAGCGGCAGGCTGTCGGCGATCTCCACCTGGCGCGGGTACTTGTGCCGGCCGAGCCGCTCGGCGGCCCAGGCGACCAGGGCGGCCCGGTCCGGCGGCGCAGCCGGGTCGGCGGGCACCACGACGGCGCAGACCTCCTCGCCGTGCACGGGGTGCGGCAGGCCGATCACCGCCACCTGGCCGACGGCGGGATGACGCATGAGCACGTCCTCGACCTCGCTCGGGTAGACGTTGAAGCCGCCGCGGATCACCACGTCCTTCGTGCGGTCGACGATGGTGAGGAAGCCGTCGGTGTCCCTGGTGCCGAGGTCACCGGTGCGGAACCAGCCGTCTGCCATCGCGGCCGCGCTCTCCTCGGGCAGGTTGTGGTAGCCGGCGAACACGTTGTGGCCGCGGACGAGGATCTCGCCGAGCTCGCCGTCGGGCAGGAAGGCGGGCGGATCGGATTCGGGCACCGCGATCTCCACCTCGACCCCCCAGATCCGGTGCCCGACCGTACCGGCCCGGGTGCCGAAGTGCGGCTGGTTGACCGCCGCGGTGGGGGCGGTCTCGGAGAGCCCGTACCCCTCGAAGACCGGGGCGCCGAGGTGCTTCTCGACGGCTTCGAGCACGGTCAGCGGCAGTGCGGCCCCGCCGGACACGCACATCCGCAGCGAGAGCCCGGCGGGCCGCTGCCGGGCAGCCGCCTCGGTGAGGGCCACGAACATGGTCGGCACGCCGTGGAAGACCGTCGCGCGGTGCTCCGCCATCAGCTCCAGCGCCCGGTCCGGCTGGAAGCGGCCCATCAGCACGAGGGTCGCGCCGACCCGGAAGGTGGTGTTCATCGCCACCGTCTGCCCGTAGGCGTGGAACAGCGGCAGGCAGCCGAGCACGACGTCGTCGGCGGTCACGTCGTTGGCGTCGAAGGCGTTGACCATCGCGTTCATCACCAGGTTGAGCTGGGTGAGCACGGCGCCCTTGGAGCGCCCGGTGGTGCCGCTGGTGTAGAGGAACACCGCCGGGTCACCGGGCTGCCGGGTGGCGTAGGAGGTGAGCGGGGCGACGCCCTGCGCGAGGTCCTCCAGGCGGGTCAGGACGGTGCTCCAGGCCGCGTCCGCCTGCGACCGGCCGCGCGCCAGGAGCTCCGCCTCGCTGTCCGGCGCTCCGACGCCGACGACGGGGATGCTCGCGAGCCACGCGGCCTCCGCGCCCGCTCCGGCCAGCGAGCGGTCGACGACCAGCAACCGGGCCCCGCTGTCGGTGAGGACGTACGCCATCTCGGCCGGGGTGAGCAGCAGGTGCACGGGTACCACCACGGCGCCCGCGGCCAGGATCGCGTAGTAGGCGCGGGGGAAGTCGACCGTGTTGGGCACCATGAGCGCCACCCGGTCGCCCGGGCGGACGCCGAGGTCGCGCAGGGCGGCGGCGCGGGCGAGCGCACCCGCCCAGAGCGCGGCGTAGGTCTCGTGGTGCAGGCCGTCGACGACGGCGGTGCGGTCGGGGTACCTGCGGGCGGCCTCGGCGAGGATGCAGGCGAGGGACAGGGTCACGGAAGGCCCTTTCGGGGGTCGGCCGGGCGGTGCGGCGGCGGGTGCGGTTCGGGAGCGGTCCGGCCGGCCGGGCGCTGGGCCCGGCCGGCCGCGCCGGTCAGCTCTTGGGCAGCGGGTAGCTGCGGCTCGCGGCGACCTCGTGGGCGGGCTCGACCACCGCGAGGCCGCCGACCGCCTCCTTGGAGGGCCGCAGGACGAACGAGGCGTACGTGGACGGCTTCGCGGGGTCGGTGAAGTCGAACGGCACGTCGAGGATGTTGAGGGCGGCCTGGCCGCGGTGGGCGGCCGAGATGCCGTCGCGGGTGAGCTTCTTGGCGGCGCAGGCGTCGCTCAGCGACTCGGCGGCGACCTGCGCGGCGACCCAGCCGCTGATGACGCCGCTGTCGACCGGGGCGTCCGGGTAGCGCGCCTGGTAGTCCTGCACGAGCAGGCGCATCCGGGTGGTCCCGGCGCTCGCCGCCGGGTACCCGCTGGTCAGGTAGAGCAGCTTCTCCAGGGCGGGGGCGGCCGCGCTGTCGAGCAGCTGCGGGGCGAAGCCGGGGGCGCTGGAGACGACGGGCACCAGCAGGCCCTGGGCGGCGGCGAGCCCGACCAGCGAGGCGGTCTGCTTGGGCCCGGCGCTGATCAGGATCGCCTTGACGCCCGCCTGCTTGAGCGCGGTGACCTGGGCGCCGAGGTCGGTGTCGGTGGCCTTGATCTTCTGGCCGACGATCTCGTACCCGTGCTGCCGGGCCGCGTACTGGGCGCCGGCGAGGGCGTTCTCGCCGTACTCGCCCTCGAAGTAGACGTGCCCGATCCGGTCGCCGGAGGCCAGGCCGGCCTTGCGGGTGAGGAAGTCGACGCCGTTCACCATGTCGATGTCGTACGTCGGGCCGACGACCTGCACGTACTCCTGGCCGAGCAGGGAGGACGACCAGCCCAGCGGCAGGGTGAGGATCCTGCGCGCCGCGATGTCCTGCTTCAGCGCGGCGACGATCGGGGAGCCGATCACCTGGGTCAGCATGGCGGACTCCGGTTCGACCTCGGCGAACGCGGCGACGCCCTTCTGCACGTCGTAGCCGTGGTCCTTGACCTTGATCTCGACCTTGCGGCCGCAGATCCCGCCGATCCTGTTGGTCTGCTCCGCCCACAGCTGCTGGGCGTTGACGATGCTCTTGCCGAGGGACGCGTAGACGCCGGTGAGGTCGGTCAGGGCGCCGACGGTGATCGTGCTGTCGGTCACGCCCGGCCCCATCGCCACGCCGTCCTTGCCGACCCGGTCCGAGGAGGGGTCGGCCTTGGTGCTGCAGGCGGTGGCGGCGAGCAGGAGAACGGTTGCCGCGGCGGCGGATCTGACGAGTCGGTTGCGGTTCACGGGGTCGGCTCCTTGCCGGTCGAGGGGTGGGTGGCAGGGTGGGGCGCGGTGGCGCCGGCGGCCGGCGGCGCGCTCACGGGGGCTCCGGGGCGGCGCCGGGCCAGGCCGGCCAGGCCGCCCGGCGCGAAGGTGAGGATCAGCACGATCGCCGCGCCGTAGAGGTAGCGGGCGGCCTCGCCGGGAGTGGCGCCGAAGCCGTCCGAGCCCGTCGGCGCGATCAGCGGCAGCCGGTCCGCGTACGTCGTGAGGACCTGCGGCAGCAGCGAGACCAGCACGGCCGCCGCGGCGGCGCCACCGACGGAGCCCAGGCCGCCGATCACGATCATCGCGAGGTAGTCGATGGAGAGCGCGAGCCCGAAGTGGTCCGGGACGACGCGCTTGAAGACGAGGGCGGTCAGCGCCCCGGCGGCGCCGGCGTACAGGCAGGAGGCGACGAACGCCGCGCAGCGGTACCGGGCCACCGGCACCCCCATCACCGCGGCCGCCGTCTCGCTGTCCCGCAGTGCGGCCAGCGCCCGCCCCGGGCGGCCCTGCCGCAGGCCCTGCGCGGTGAACAGGCCGACGGCGACGAGCGCCAGGCCGAGGTACCAGAGCCGTTCCACGCCCCCGAACGGGACGCCGAGCACCGCCAGACCCTCCGGTGAGCCGTCGCCGAAGGAGAAGCCGAACAGCTCCATCGGCGTCACCGCGCGACCGTTGAACCCACCGGTCAGCGCGCGCGAGTCGAGCATCACGTGCTGGCCCAGGAAGACCAGGGCGATGGTGGCCACCCCGAGGTACATGCCGCGCAGCCGCCCGGCGATCGGGCTGAACAGCCCGCCCGCCGCGCCGGCCAGCGCGACCGCGAGGACGAAGGCGGCGGCCGGCGGCAGCCCCACCCCGGAGAGCCGCGCGCCGCTGCCGCCGCCCGACGGCTCCGCGGACAGCCAGGCGTAGCCGTACGCGCCGACGGCGAGGAAGAAGGCGTGGCCGAGGGAGAGTTGGCCGGCGATGCCGGTGAGCAGGTTGAGGCCGGTCGCGCCGAGCACGGCGGCCATCGCGAACAGCCCGCTCTGCAGCCAGAACCCGTCCGCGTAGAACGGCAGCACCAGCAGGGCGACGACGCCGGCCGCCCGCCCCGCAAGGCGGTAGGACAGGAGGTCAGACACGCGAGATCTCCTTCGATCCGAAGAGCCCGGCCGGCCGCACCAGCAGCACCACGATCATCACGAGGTACGGGGCGACGGCCGGCAGGCCCTCGCCGAGCGGGCCGAGACGGTCCTGATAGCCGGCGGCGAGGGCGCCGGCCAGGCCGATCGCGATGCTGCCCGCCAGCGCGCCGAGGGCCGAGTCCATGCCGCCGAGGATCGCCGCGGGGAAGGCGGCGAGGGCGAGTTGGCCGGTGGAGCGGTCCAGGCCCGGTGCGGGGAACGCCGCCAGGAACACCGCCGCCACGGCTGCCAGCGCACCCGCCGCGCACCAGGCGGTCAGCCGCATCCGGCCGAGCCGGACGCCCATCAGCGCAGCGGCCTCCTGGTCGGCGGAGGCGGCGCGCATCGACAGCCCCCAGCGCGACCAGCGGAACGCCGCGAAGAACGCGCCGATCAGGGCCGCGGACACCACGATGCCCGCCAGCCGGGACTGCGCGAGCGAGACCCCGCCGAACCGGAGCACCGCCGTGCCCCAGGGGTCGCCGGTGGCGAGGAAGTCCGCGCCGATGCCGCGCGCCAGCGCCGTCACCAGCACGAGGTCGACGCCGATCGTGAGGATGGTGGCGACGTGCACCCCGGCGCCGCGCCCCCCGCGGGCGGACAGCAGGTACAGCAGACCCGAGGCGGCGGCGGCTGCTGCCGCGCCGAGCAGCACGGCGAGCGGGAAGCCCAGCGCGGAGTGACCTGCCGTGATGGTCCAGCCGCCGAGCAGCAGGACGGAGCCGTGCGCGAAGTTCATCACCCCGGAGGCCTTGAAGACGACGACGAAGCCCAGCGCGATCAGGGCGTAGACCGACCCGAGGGCGACGCCGTCGAGCACGGTCTCGGCGAGCGTGGTCATGCGGGTTCCTCCTGTCCGAGGTAGGCGCGGACGACGTCGGGGTCCTGCTGGACGGCCTGCGGGGAGCCGTCGGCGATCCGGCGGCCGAAGTCCAGCACGGTGACGGCGTCCGCCAGCCGCATGACCATCCCCATGTCGTGCTCGACCAGCAGGACGGAGATGCCGAGGGAGTCCCGGATCGCCGCGACGGTGGCGGCCATGGCGAGCCGCTCGGTCGGGTTCATGCCCGCGACCGGCTCGTCGAGCAGCAGCAGCCGCGGTTCGGTGCACAGTGCCCGGGCGATCTCCACCCGCTTCTTCACCCCGTACGGCAGCGGGCCGACCGGCTGGTCGAAGTACGCCTCCAGCCCGAGGAATCCGGCGATCTCCGCGGCCCGCTCCCGGTGCCGCCGCTGCTCGCGGACGGCGGCGGGCAGCCGGAGCGCGGCCGAGGTGAAGCCGGCCCGGGTGAGCCGGTGCCGGCCGAGCATCAGGTTGTCGGCGACACTGCCCTCGGTGAGCACGATGTTCTGGAAGGTGCGGGCGACGCCCAGGGCGGTGATCCGGTGCGGCGGCAGGCGGGTGAGGTCGTGGCCCGCGTACTCGGCGCTGCCGGAGGCGGCCCGGTAGACCCCGGAGAGCACGTTGAAGCAGGTGGACTTGCCGGCGCCGTTCGGGCCGATCAGCGCGTGGACGCTGCCGGGTTCGACGGTGAACGAGACGGCGTCCAGAGCGGTCAGGCCGGCGAACCGGACGGTGACGTCCCGGACGGTCAGCCGGGCGGCCGGGACGGTCCGGGCGGTCCGGGGGCTCACGCCGTCCACCTGCTCAGGGCCGGGCGCGGCGTCCCGGCGCCGGCCGGGCCGGGGGAGTCCTCCTCGGCGGCGCCGAGGTAGAGGCGCCGCACCTCGTCACCCGCGGCGAGCTCCGCGGCCGGGCCCTCCAGCCGCACCCGGCCGTTCTCCAGCACCGAGGCGCGATGGGCGATCGCCAGCGCCATCGCGGCGTTCTGCTCCACCAGCAGCACCGAGGTGCCCTGCCGGTTGATCTCCCGCACGATCGAACCGATCTGACGGACCATCCGCGGCGCCAGCCCGAGCGAGGGCTCGTCCAGCAGCAGCACGCGGGGGCCCGCCATCAGCGCCCGCCCGATGGCGAGCATCTGCTGCTCGCCGCCGGACATCAGCCCGGCCCGCTGGCGGCGGCGCTCGGCCAGCACCGGCAGCAGCTCGAAGACCCGCTCGCGGGCCCGCCGGCGGGCGGCGGCACTCTGCCGGCCCTGCCCGAGGCCGCCGGCGCGCAGGTTCTCCTCCACGGTGAGACCGGCGAACACCCGGCGGCCCTCGGGCACCTGCACGACCCCGCCGCGCACCGCCCGGGCCGGGTCACCGGTGAGTGCCTGCCCGCCGACGCGGACTGTGCCGCGCACCACGGCGCCGCGGTGCAGCCCGAGGGTGCCGGAGACGGCCCGCAGCAGCGTGCTCTTGCCGGCCCCGTTGGAGCCGAGCACGGCGACGACCCGGCCGGCCGGGAGTTCGAGGGACACACCGCGCAGCGCCTCGACGGCGCGCCCGTAGGTGACGTGCAGGTCCTCGATGCTGAGCGCGGCGGATCCGCCGGGCGCGCTGGGGGGCTCGGGTGGGCTCATGGTGCTCCTTGCGTCCGGGCGGGGCGGCGCGCAGGGGCCGCGGTCGCTCGGGAGGGTGGGAGACGCCGGTGCGGCAGGTTTCCGCCCGGCTCTGGGTGAACCGCAGAACACCACGGCGGCCCCGGCACGGTCCATGGCGGGGCGGGCATGGGTTGCGGCTGCACAGCCGGGCACGGGCGCCGTTGTGACGCCGACCAGTGATGGCTCCGGCGCTGGCGCGGGCTGCCCCGGGGCGGCAGAGTGCCGGGTGGGAGAGCGCAGTACGGGGCCGGCCGTCGCAGAACGGCGGGCCGGCCCCGTGCGGCCCCCTGCGGGCCCCCTCGGCTGCCGTCCTCGGCGGGCGGCCCCGCGCGGGCGGTCAGGCGCGAGTGGTCAGGCGGAGCCGAGCCGGTGCGCGTCCATCGCGAGGGAGAGCTCCACGAGGTCCCGCGGGTGGTTGAGGCTGCGTCCGCTCAACTGCTCGTAGCGGCGCAGCCGGTTGAGGACGGTGTTGCGGTGGCAGTACAGGCGGGCGCCGGCCCGCTGGGCGGAGCCCGCGCAGTCGAGCCAGACCGCGAGCGTGGTCAGCATGGACTCGCGGTCCTGGTGGTCGAGTTCGAGTACGGGGCCGAGTGCGCGCGCCACCAGGGCGGCGCCGAAGTCGGGGAGGGAGACGACGAGGGCGGCGGGCAGGCGCTCGTGCAGCAGGGCGATGTCGCCGTCGCCGGTGCAGGTGCGCAGGGCGGTGTCGGCGGCGCGGCGGGCGGCGCCGAGCCCGGCGAGTTCCCCGACCACCGGCCCGACGCCCACCCGGAAGACATGACATCTGCTCAGATACTGCGCCACCGAGGCGAGTTCCGTGCTCCCGGGCTCCGTCTCCTCCTCGGGCAGCAGGACGACGGCGTACTCGCGGCCGGCATCGCGGTGCCGCAGGATCCGCAGGCCGGCCGGCGGTTCGGCGGGTGGCCCGGCGGGCTGCGGCCGGTGCCGGGGGCCGTCCGGGGCGGCCAGTGCGGCGACCAGGTACCGGCCGCGTTCGGGCAGGTCGAGTGCGGCGGCGACGGTCGCGAGCGCGGAGGCGCGGGTGGTGCCGTCGAGGAGTGACCGCACCATGGCCCGGGTGCGTTCGCGCTGCTCGCGGGCGTTCTGGCGCTCCACGGCCCGGTAGGCCTCGGTGATGAGGCCGGAGTGCTCGTCGACGAAGCTCCAGATGCCGGCGGCGCTGTGCACCAGCAGGTGGGCGCGGTCGGGCTCGCGCAGCGTGGCGGTCTCGACGAGGCGCCGCCAGACCAGCCCGCCGCCGAGCCGGAAGGCGTGCAGCAGCGCGCCGAGGGGGAGTTCGTGCTGGGCCCGGCCGGCGCCGATCTGCCAGGAGCAGCGCCTGGCCGCCTCCCAGGTGCCGGCCGGGTCCACCAGGGTGCGGACCGAGCTCTCCAGGGAGGTCCGCACCTCCAGGTACAGGTCCTCGGCGCCGCCCGCGGCGGGGCGGTAGGCGGGCTCCCGTTCGGTGATCATGACGACCAGTTCGCGGGCCAGGCCCTCGACCTCGCCGAGCAGGTGCCGGGCGGTGCGGCGGAGCAGTTGTTCGGCCTCGGTGTCGGCCCGGTTCTGGACGGGACGCCGGGCGGGCGGGTCCCCGGGCAGGCCGCGGAGCCGGTCCGGGCCTGCCGGGCCGGTCGGGGCGGTGGCGGGCGGAGCCAGGGCTGGTGGTGTCACGAGCGCTCCCTCGTCTGCATAACTAGCACCGGTAGTTAATGCCATGCCGGGCGGCCCGCACAAGGACGCCGCCGCGCCTGCCCGCGCCTGAACGCCGAATCGTGACCGGGCACCGGCCCGGGCGGGGCCCGTCGGCCGGCCCGGTCCGACCCCGCCGCGCTGACGCGCTGTCATCCGTGCCCCGCAGGTTGGCTAGGGTGCATCCGGTGGTGGCAAGGGGTGAGGGCGACGGGTGGGGGAGGCGCGGGTGCCGGCGTACGAGGACCTGAACGAGGCGGAGCGGCTGCTCCGGGAGGCGTTCCCGGACGGCGCGACGGTCGATCTCACCGGCCGGGCCGATGCGGAGCGGACGGTGCGGGCCACCGTGCTCAAGGCGCTGCTGCTCGGTGGCCGGGACGGCAGCCCGGCGGGCGCCGGGGCACTGCGGCTGACCGGGGCCCGGATCACCGGGCAACTGGACCTGGCCGGAGCCAGGGTCGAGCACGAACTGCGGCTGGAGCGGTGCGAGCTGGAACAGCAGGTGCTGCTGCGCGGCGCGTCGCTGCGCTCCACCGGCTTCGTCGGCTGCCGGATACCCGGGTTGGACGGCTGGCTGGTCACGGTGGACGGCAACCTGTTCTTCCAGGACTCGGTGATCGACGGCCGCCTCACCCTCACCCGCGCCCATGTGATCGGCGAACTCCGTCTGAGCGGAGCCCGGTTGACCGCGACCGAACTGCTGGACGGCCGGCCCGCCGACCCCGCCCTCGCCCCCGCGACCTGGGCCCTGTGGGCCGGCGGCCTGGAACTGGACGGCGGCTGCTTCGCCCGCACCGGTTTCACCGCCCGGGGCGGCCTGCGGCTGGTCGGGGCCAGGTTCAACGGCGGACTCTTCATGGAGGGCGCCCTGATCGACAACGCCGGCGGCGACGCGCTGACCGGCGACGACCTCACCGCCTCGACGATGGTGCTGGCCGACGGCTTCACCGCCCGCGGCGCGATCCGGCTGCCGGGCGCCGCCGTCCGCAGCCGGCTCTCCCTCGCCGGCGCCGTCCTGGACGGCGGCGGGACGGCGCTGGACGCCGGCCGGCTGCACGCCGGCGAACTCCTGCTCACCCCCGCCGCCCGGCCGAAGGGCAACGTCG
Organism: Kitasatospora sp. NPDC057223; assembly: GCF_042669755.1. Classification (NCBI taxonomy): domain Bacteria; kingdom Bacillati; phylum Actinomycetota; class Actinomycetes; order Kitasatosporales; family Streptomycetaceae; genus Kitasatospora; species Kitasatospora sp. NPDC057223. The sequence continues at coordinate 9,799 of NZ_JBHUWW010000123.1, forward strand.
ACCTGCACGAGGCCCAGGTCGCCGTCCTGTGCGACAACGAGGTGAGCTGGCCGGCCGACAGCCGCCTCGACGGCCTGGCGTACACCTCGTTGCAGGACGCCGCCCCCCGGCCCGCGCCGGTCGCCCGGCGGCTGGCGTGGCTGGCCGGACTGCCCGGCTACTCCCCGCAGCCGTACGAGCAACTCGCGGCCTGGTACCGCAGGACCGGCGACGACGAAGCGGCCCGGCAGGTGCTGCTGGCCAAGCAGCGCCGGCGGCGACGGACCCTGCACCCGCTCGGGCGGGCCTGGGGCGGGCTGCTGGACGTCACTGTCGGGTACGGCTACCGCCCGTGGCAGGCCGGGATCTGGCTGCTCGGCCTCGCGGTCCTCGGCACCGCCGCGTTCAGCACCGGATCACCCGCGGCGGTGCAGTCCGAGCAGCGCGCCCCCTTCAGCCCGCTGGTCTACACCCTCGACCTGCTGCTCCCGATCGGCGGCTTCGGCCAGCGCACCGCCTGGTACTGGACGGGGCTGCACCAGTGGCTGGGCTACGGCCTGATCGCGGCCGGCTGGCTGCTCACCACGGCGCTGCTGGCGGGCATGAGCAGGTCGCTCACCCGTCAGTAGGACGCTCCCCGTCCGCCGGCGGCCTGGGCGTCCCGGCCTGCGGCTGCTCCCCTCCGGCGATCGGCAGCGTCACCCGGAAGCGGGTGTCGCCCGGCACCGACGCGACCCGGAGGTCTCCGTGGTGGCGGTTGGCGACGATGCGCCAGGAGATGTCCAGGCCGAGGCCCGTCCCCTCGCCGACCGGCTTGGTGGTGAAGAACGGCTCGAAGATCCGGCCCCGGATCTCCTCGGGCACGCCCGGCCCGGTGTCGCCGAACTCCACCAGCACGTTGTCGTGGTCGACGGCGGTCCGCACCGTCAGGCGGCCGCTGCCGGCCATGGCGGACAGGGCGTTGTCGATCAGGTTGGTCCACACCTGGTTCAGCTCCCCGGGATAGGCGGGGACGGCCGGCAGCGCCGGGTCGTAGTCGCGGACGACGCTCACGCCCGCGGGGATCTTGCCGGAGAGCATCATCAGGGTGCTGTCCAGCAGCTCGTGGACGTCGACGACCCGGTGCGGGGCCCGGTCGAGCTGGGAGTACTGCTTCGCGGCGCCGACCAGGTCCGAGATCCTGGTCGTAGAGTCCTCGACCTCGTTCATCAGCAGCTCGGTCTCCACGGTGTAGTGCAGCCACCGCAGCGCGCCCTCCAGGCTCTCCGCGCCGACGGTGTCCTCGACCCGGCGCAGCCAGTCGAGGCCGAGGCCGGCCTGGACGAAGGCCGGTCCGAGCTGCCAGCCGTCGGCGATGCCCTTCTCCTCCAGCCAGTCCTCCACGGCGTCCTCGCGGTCGGCCGCCTCCAGCGGGCCGAGCGAGACGGCCTTGGCGGCCGCGACCTGCTCGACGGCGGCGTCCTGGAGCGTGATCAGCGCGTCCAGCCCCTCCTTCGGGTGCAGGCCGCCGGCGATCCGGCCCAGCTTGTGGCGCATGCCGGCGACCCGCTCCCGCAGGGCGGCGGTGGCCCGCAGCGCGGCGGCGGCCGGGTTGTTCAGCTCATGGGTCAGACCGGCCGAGAGCGACCCGAGGGCGAGCAGCCGCTCCCGCCGCCCGACGGCCTCCTCGGCCACCTGCGCGCCGAGGAACAGCCCCTCCAGCAGGTGCACCGCCATCGGGAACCACTCGCTCATCAGCCCCGCGAAGGAGCCGGCCGACAGGACGAAGAACCTCGACGGCTCCACGGCCCGCAGCGAGCTGTTGTACACCTGCGGCACCCTGTCCCCCAGGTAGGCCTGGAAGGCGCCGCTGTAGACGCCGCGCTGCGAAGTCCGGTTGACCTCGACGTCGTCGGCCCCGACCCGCCGGGACAGCACGATCGCGCCGTCGAGCAGCACGTAGAAGCAGGTCGCCGGATCGCCCTCGGCGTACACCGGCCCCGGTGGGAAGGCCTCCACCCGCCCCTCGCGGCACAGCCACGCCAACTGCTCGGGGGTCAGCCGCTCGAACAGGAAGAGCGTGCGGAGCTCGTCCGGACTGCAGAGGGTCACCGGTCCGCCCACGGCGTCACAACCTCTCCAGGTAGCGGTGCACCAGCATCACGGCCATCGCGCCCTCGCCGACCGCCGAGGCGACCCGCTTGGCCGACTCCGCTCTCGCGTCCCCGGCCACGAACACGCCGGGAACGCTGGTCTCCAGGTGGTACGGGACGCGCTCCAGCGGCCAGCCCTTCGGCAGCGTGCCGCCCGGTGCGAGGTCCGGCCCGGCGACCACGAAGCCGCTCCCGTCGCGGACCACCACCCCCTCCAGCCAGTCCGTCAGGGGCGCGGCACCGATGAAGACGAACAGCCACTGCGCGTCCACCCGCTCGGTGGCGCCGGTGGCCAGGTCGCGGAGGGTGAGTGCCTCCAGATGGTCGCTCCCGTGGGCCCGCGCCACCTCGGTGCCGGCGCGGACGGTGACCGAGGGCAGCTCCGCGATCTGCTGGACGAGGTAGTGCGACATCGAGCGGGTCAGGTCGGCGGCGCGGACCAGGATCGTCACCGAGCGGGCGCCCCTGGCCAGGTACACCGCGGCCTGGCCCGCCGAGTTGGCGCCGCCGACGACGTACACGTCCTTGCCCGCGCAGCCGGCCGCCTCGGTGAGCGCCGCGCCGTAGTAGACGCCCCGCCCGGTGAGCTCCGCCACCCCGGGCGCGGCCAGCTGCCGGTAGGTCACACCGGTCGCCAGGATCACCGTGTGCGCGGCGATCTCCGAGCCGTCCGCGAACCGGACCGTCCGGGACGGGCCGACGGCCTCCAGCCCGACGACCTCGCGCGCGGTCAGCATCTCGGCGCCGAACCTGGCGGCCTGGCGGCGGGCCCGCTCGGTCAGCTGGGCGCCGGAGACGCCGTCGGGAAAGCCCAGGTAGTTCTCGATCCGCGAGCTCTGGCCGGCCTGCCCGCCGGTCGCCGTGCGTTCGACGAGCACCGTCCGCAGGCCCTCGGAGGCGCCGTAGACGGCGGCCCCCAGCCCGGCCGGCCCGCCGCCGATGACGATCAGGTCGTAGAACTCGGCGGACGGCGCCGTGGCCAGCCCGACCCGGCCGGCCAGCTCCCGCGCGTCGGGCTCCACCAGCACCCGGCCGTCCGCCGTGATCACCAGCGGCAGCCGCAGCCCGTCCTCGCCGGCGGCGGCGAGCAGCCGCCGGCCCTCGGGCTCGTCCGACGGGTACCACCGGTACGGCACCTGGTTGCGGGCGAGGAACTCCCGGACCTCGGAGGAGTGCGCGGACCAGCGGTGGCCCACCACCTTCGTCTCCGGCACCGGCCGGTGGTCGGTGGCCAGCCAGCTGTCCAGCAGGTCGTCGACCACCGGGTAGAGCTTCTCCTCCGGCGGGTCCCACGGCTTGAGCAGGTAGTGGTCGAGGTCCACCAGGTTGATCGCGTCGATCGCCGCGCCGGTGTCGGCGTAGGCCGTGAGCAGCACCCGGCGGGCCGCGGGGAACACGTCCATCGCCCGCTCCAGGAACTCGATGCCGTTCATCTGCGGCATCCGGTAGTCGGCGACGATCACCGCGACCAGGTCCCCGCGCAGCTTCATCTCCTGCAGCGCGTCGAGGGCCGACTGCGCCGTCTCGGCCCGGACGATCCGGTGCGAGCCCCCGTAGCGGCGGCGCAGGTCGCGGGCGACGGCCCGGGAGACGCCGGGATCGTCGTCGACGGTGAGGATCACCGTCCTCGGCGCCTCGCCGCTCTCCGCCATCGCTGTCCCCTGCCTGCCTGCTGCGGCCACCGCGGACCCCGGTGGCGCCCGGACTCCGCTCCACCTCTCGCTCCCCACCGATTCTCCGCCCGCGGGCGGAGATGCCGCCTCTCGGGCGCGTGACCGGCCCGGCCTGCGGCGGGAGTCAGCGGAACAGCGCGGCCAGCTCCACCCGCGACCGCACGCCGAGCCGGGTGAAGATGTTGCGCAGGTGGTACTCGACGGTGCGGGTGCTGAGCAGGAGGAGGTCGGCGATCTCCCGGTTCGTCGCGCCCTGGGCGACCAGGCCGGAGATCCGTGCCTGCTGCGCGGTCAGCTCCGGCCCCGTCGGCGGACCCGCCGGGGCGACGCTGTCGCCGGCCGCCCGCAGCTCCGCCGTCGCCCGGTCCGCCCACGGCCGGGCCTCGAACTGCCGGAAGACCGCCACCGCGTCGCGCAGCAGTCCGCGCGCCGCACTCGGCCTGCGGGCCCGCCGCAACCGGCGCGCGAAGAAGAACTCGGTCTTGGCCATCTCCAGGGCCGCGTTGTCGCCGCGGTGCAGCCGCAGGGCCTCCCGGAAGTGCTCCTCCGCCACCGCGTCGGTCTCGGCCACCAGTCCGTGGCAGCGGTGCGCCAGTGCCATCCGGGTGGTGCTGCCCGAACTCGCGGCCCAGGCCTCGAACGAGCGCAGCGCGCCCTCGGCCCTGGCCCGCTGGCCGCAGCGGGCGGCGGCCTCCACGAAGTGCGGCGCGGCCAGCCCCCTGATCGCCAGGTTGATCTGGCCCGCGCCCGCCGCCATGTGGCCGAAGCGGTCCAGCGCGTCGGCCGGGCGGTCGTCGGCGAGGTCGAGGCAGGCCGAGGCCCAGCAGTTGAAGGCACTCGGGCGGCCCAGCTCACGGGTCGCCACCTCGGGCGCGGCGGCCGTCAACCGCAGCGCGGCGGAGGCACGGTCGCCCTGCAGAGCGGCCAGCAGGGCGAGGATCGCCACATGGTCCACCGCCAGATTGCGCTGGCCGGTGGCCTGCGCCAGCCGCATCCCCTCCAGCGCCGCCGTCTCGGCCGCGGCGTGCCGGTCGAGCATCAGGGCGGCGAGCGCCTGGTAGACCAGGGCGCCCGGCACCAGCGACAGGGCGCCCAGCTCCCGGGCGCCGTGCACGGCCTCGACCGCCAGGGTGTACGCGCGCCGGGCGTCCCCGAGCGAGTAGGCGGCCTGGCTGGCCCACGTCACCGACTCCGGATCGTGCACCGCGTCGGCGCGCCGGACGACCTTCCGCAGGGCCGAGGTCGCCTCGTCGTACCGCCCCCGGTAGGTCGCGGCCATGCCGGCGAGGTGGTCGAAGCCGAGCTGCACCGCCGCCGGATCGTCGTCGCGCCGCATCGGACGGGCGCGCTCCGCGAGCGCGAAGTAGGCGGTGAAATCGCCGGCCAGGCAGCTCGCCTCACCCGCGAGCATCAGTGCGCGCACCGTCAGCCCGCGGTGCGAGGGGGCGAACAGCGGGGCGGCCGACGACAGCGACCGGTAGGCCATGGCGGGTACGCCGTCGCGGAGTTCGAGCTCGCCCCGGACCAGCAGGCGCAGGCCGCCGGTGACCGGCGCCGGGCACTGCGGCGGCACCCGGCGCAGCAGGGCCCGCGAGCGCTGCGGGTCGCCGCCGGCCAGCCGGTCCGCCGCCGCCGTGACCAGGCAGCGCGCCCGGGCGTCCGGATGGGCGAGCACCTCGGCGGCCCGCTCCAGGGCGGCCGCGGCCGCGCCGGGGTCACCGGCGCCCCTGGCCGCGGCCGTCGCCAGGTCGAGTTCCGCCATCAGCTCGTCCAACGGTCGCTGGGCCAGCGCGAGTTCGTGCACCACCCGGAACAGCGGCGAGGAGTGCGGGCCCGCTGCCCCGGCCAGCGCGGCATGAGCCGCCTGCCGGTCGGCCAGCGGCATCTCGGCGAGCAGGCAGGACCGCACCAGACGGCCGGGCACCGTCACCACGGACTCGTCCATCACCACCAGCCCGGAGGCGTGCGCCTCGTCGAGCGCCTCCGGCCCGGCCCCCGAGGAGCAGGCGGACGCCAGCAGCGTGCGCACCGGCAGCCGTTCACCGATCAGGGCCAGCCACACCAGGCCCCGGGCCTGCGCCGACAGTGCCCGGAGGCGGTCGCGGTAGGACGCCCGGAGACGGCTCGACGGGGGCAGGGCCGGCGGCCCGGCCGACCACGTCGCCGCGGCCGCCCCCGCCAGTTCCACCAGCGCCAGCGGATTGCCCTCGGCCAGGTCGGCGATCTCGCCGAGCACCTCGGGCCCGAGCCGGGCGCAGCCCCGGTCGGCCAGCAGCTTCGACGCGGCCGCCTCATCCAGCGCCCCCAGCGGCACCGAGCGGGCACCGCCCAGCGCGTCCACGGCCCGGCCGGACGGATCGGCCGCGAGCGCCAGCACGACCGGCAGGCCGGCCAGCCGGCGCGCCACGAACCCGAGGACCCGCAGGGACGGCACGTCCAGCCACTGCGCGTCGTCGACGCACCACAGCACGGGCCGCTCGCGCGCGGCGCCCGCCAGGAGTCCGAGGACGGCGACCGCCAGGGCGAACTCCCCGGCCCCGGGCGGCCGGCCGTCCAGCACCTCGCCGAGCACCCGCGCCTGCCGGGCGGGCAGCAGGCGGACCTGCGGGGCCAGGGGGAGGAGCAACCGGTGCAGCCCGGCCAGCGCGGTCGCGGCCTCGGCCTCGGCGCCCTCCGACCGGTGGACGGTGAAACCGCCCGCCGCGCGGGCCGCTCCGGCCAGCAGCGAGGACCGGCCCGCCCCCGGCGCTCCCACCAGCAGGACGGCTGCGCCCCGCCCGGCGCGCGCCTGCGACACCGCGTCCGCCAGCACCGCGTACTCGCGCTCACGTCCGTGCAGGGGGTGCCCGGGTGCCCCGCGCCCATCCGGCCCAGCGTCCATGGCGCCAGTGTCACGCCCGGGTCGCCGCGATGGGAAGAGGTCGGCACCGGCTCTGGTCATGACAACCACGGAAGACCGGTGATTCCACCGGTCCGCAGCCCCGGGCGGCCCCCGAGACTGCTGCCACCACCCACTCGCAAGAGGAGCCCCCCGTGAAACGGATACCCGCCCTGCTGCTCGCCGCCCTCGCCGCCCTCGGTCTCACCACCGCGGTGCAGCCCGCCACCGCGAGCGCCGCCACCGCCCACACCCCGGTCGTCTTCGTGCACGGGTTCAGCGGCAGCTCCTCCAACTGGGCGACTGCCGAAGCCCTGTTCGCCGCCGGCGGCTACACCTCCGGCGAGCTGTTCGCGTTCGACTACAACTGGATGCAGTCCAACCAGAGCAGCGCGGCGAGCCTGGCGAGCTACGTCCAGCAGGTGCTCGCCAGGACCGGCGCCAAGCAGGTCGACATCGTCAACCACTCGATGGGCGGCCTGGTCAGCGACTGGTACGTCAAGCAGCTCGGCGGCCAGCCCTACGTCCGCCACCTGGCCTCGATCGCCGGCGCCAACCACGGCACCACCTACGCGTCGGCCTGTCTGATCTACACCTCCTGCATCGAGATGTACCCCGGCTCCAGCTTCCTCGCCACGGTCACCTCGGGCGACGTGACGCCGGGCAGCACCAAGTACGGCACTTGGTACTCGCCGTGCGACGGCGTGATCCTGCCCTACACCAGCACCGTCCTGAGCGGCGCCACTAACAACCTCGTCGCCTGCCAGACCCACATCGGCTTCCTCACGGACACGATCACCCTGAGCGCCGTGAAGAACTTCCTCGCCACCTGATCCACCTGATCCACCCGGCCGACCCGGCCCCGGTGCCCGTCGAGGGCGCCGGGGCCGGCGTCGGTGCGGGCGGCGCCCGCCTGCCGGGCGGCGTGACCGGCGGTGTTGAGCCCGGCGGCCGCACCGCGACGGCCGGACCAAGCGGCACGTGAGCGCGGCTTCAGCGGTGGGTGGCAGGCTGGGTCGACCGCAAGCCACCTCCGACCTCGCCGCCGACGACGGCCGCGATGCCGATCGACTGCGCCGAGGGGACTGTCCGATGACGAATCCGAGCAGCGGCCGTCAGGCCAACGTGCTCCTACGCGGTGGGCCGCACTCCGACGGGCAGGTCGCCGTCCGGGATCTGACCGAGGTGCTCAAGCTCCCGATGGGCAGCCACTACGAGCACTACGGGCCGACCCGCGAGCAGGTCAGCGTGGCCGGCCGCGAGCTGACGGTCTTCGAGTGGAGCCACCGGACGTACGTCGCGGAGTAGCCGGCCGCCGCCCCGCGAGGGTGCGGCGACTTCGCCGGGAACGGAGACCGGCCGGGCCCGCAGCGGCCCGACCGGTGATCGAGGGCAGGGGGCGGTGCCCCGGGGATTCTTCCCGGGGCACCGCCCCCGCCGTGTTGGCCACCGGGGTGAGCCCAGGAAGGGGGTTCGCGGCGCGGTCCCCCGGGAGCGGCCGGCCGGTGCTCGGTTCGCGTGCGGTCGGCCCGTACGTCGCAACCCCAGGGCGGTCGGCCCGCCCGCGGACCCGTCCAGATCATGGGGGCGGCCTACCCGGACGGGCCGGAGGGGGCGCCCGGAACATAGGTATGACGCCCCGATGCCCCGCCGGTCGCGGATCGGGAAGATCGCCGTGGGAGGACGGCGGGCCGCACGGTACGGCTGCCGCCGGGCTCCCGCGACGTGGCCGTTCCCCGGCCGGCCGGCGGGCCGTGTCACCGCGGCCGACACCCCATGGAGGAGTCCTTGGACGAGCAACGGCGAGGTGCGCTCCGGTTCTCCGTCCTCGGCCGCCTCCAGGTCGAGGTCGCGGGCCGGCCGGTGCCGCTCGGCCCGCTCAAGCAGCGGCTGGTGCTCGCCATGCTGCTCTCGCGCCCCAACCGGCCCGTCTCGCTCAACCTGCTGACGGAGGTGGTGTGGCAGGACGAACCGCCGAGGACGGCCCGCAAGAACCTACAGGTCTACGTCTCCGCCCTGCGCAAGCTGCTGGGGGACGACGCGGGCGAGGGCGACCGGGCGCGGATCGTCCACGACTGCGGCGGGTACCGGCTGCGGCTGGAACGCTCGGAGCTCGACGTGCTGCACTTCCAGGACCTCGCCCAGGCCGGCCGGGTGGCCACCACCGCCGGCGAACTCGACGCGGCCGCCGACCTGTTGCGCCAGGCCCTGGACCTCTGGCAGGGCGAGCCGTTCGCCGACCTGCGGAGCTCGCCGCTCGTCCGGGCCGCGGCCGAGCAGTTGGAGGAGCGCCGGCTCGGCGGCTACGAGGACTGGGCCGAGGCCGAGTTGGAGCGGGGAGGCACCGCCTCGGGAGTCGCCGAGACCGTCGGCGAGCTGGTCGAGCAGCACCCGCTGCGCGAGCGGCTGCAGGCGGCCCGGATGAACGCCCTGCACCTGATGGGCCGCCAGTCCGAGGCCCTGGCCGTCTACGACCGCTACCGCCAGCTGCTGGCCCGGGAACTGGGCCTGGCGCCGAGCCCGGCGCTGGAGAGACAGTACCGCTCGATCCTGACCGCCGGACGGACCCGCTCGGCGGCCGGCCTCGCGCGGACGGTGCTCCCGCCCGACACGGCGGACTTCACCGGCCGTGCGGAGCAGGGCCGCGAGCTGCGGGAACTCCTGGGCGGGGGAGGACGGGTGGTGGTGCTGGTGGGTCCGCCGGGGATCGGCAAGACCACCCTGGCCGTCCGGGTCGCCCACCTGCTCCAGACGGAGTTCCCGGACGGCCGGCTGCTGGTGAGGCTGCGCGAGGCGGACGGGTCGCCGCGGCCCTGGGAGGACGTGCTGGCCGAGCTCGCACGGCTGGCGGGCCTGGCGGACCTGGTGGGCCCGGCCGGCCGCCCCGGCGACGACCCGTACCGGAGCCTCGCCCGCTGGCACGCCTGGCTCGCCGGCCGCAGGGTGCTGCTGGTCCTCGACGACGCCCCGGACGAGGCGGTCACCCGCGCACTGCTGCCCGCCGACGGTGCGAGCGCGGCCGTGGTGACCTCGCGCGCCCGGCTCGCGGGCCTGGCACCGGTGCACCGGATCGAACTGCCGCCGTACTCGCCGGCCGAGGCGCTGGAACTGCTCGGCCGGATCATCGGCCCGCACCGCCTGCGCAGCGATCTCAGAGCCGCGGAGGCGATCGTCGCCGCGAGCGGGATGCTGCCGCTCGCGGTGCGGGCGAGCGGGCTGAAGCTGGCCGTGCTGCGGCACCTGCCGCTGCGGGAGTTCGCCGCCCGGCTGGCGGATCCGTGGTCGGTGCTGGACGAACTCGCCGCCGGCGACGTGGTCGTACGCCCGCGACTGGCCCTCTGCTGGCGGGATCTGACACCCGCCTGCCGGGCGGCACTGCTGCGCCTGGGCCGGCTCCCGCTGGCCCGGCCGTTCACACTGGCCGGGGCGGCGGTCGCGCTGGGCTGCGACGAGGGCACCGCGCTCAGGGAGCTGGAAGCCCTGGTCAACTCCGGCGTGGTCACCCTGCCGGCCGCCGAGGTGAGCGTGCACCGGGCGGTCTACGTCCTGCCGCTGCTCGTCCAGCTGTACGCCCGGGAGGTCGCGGTGCGGATGTCGGGCCGCCCCCGGAGCCTGCGCGCCGAGCCGCGGGGACGGCAGGTGGCCCGGTGAACGCGCGGGCCCCCCGGGATGCGGGGCCCGGCGGGCGGGCTCACGGGAGGGTCACCACCTGGGCGCAGTAGCCGAGCCCGGACCCGAACCCCATCAGCAGGGCCGGCCGCCCCGACAGCCGGCCCTCCGCCAGCAGTGACTCCAGTGCCAGCGGGATCGAGGCGGCGGAGGTGTTGCCGGTCTCGACGATGTCCCGGGCCACCCGCACCTGCTCCGGCAGGGCGAGCGCGGTCACCAGGGAGTCGACGATGCGCAGGTTGGCCTGGTGGGGGACGAAGGCCGCGAGGTCCCGGACGTCCAGCGCCGCCCGGGCCAGCGCGGCGGCCGCGACGCCCGGCATGGTGCCGGCCACCCAGTGGAGCACCTTGGCCCCCGCCATCCGCAGGTGGCGGGCCCGGGTGTCCGGCCCGTCGGGCCCGCAGCACCAGGGGTCGGGCTGGGCGATGGCGTCGGCCCCGGAGGGATCGCTGCCCCACACCGCGGGGAAGATGCCGGGCCTCGGCGAGGCGCCGACCACCACGGCCCCCGCGCCGTCGCCGAAGATGGCGGCGGTGGACCGGTCGGTCGGATCGACGATGTCGGACATCCGCTCCGCGCCGACCACGACCACGTGCCGGGCGCCGCCCGAGGCGACGAGCGCGCGGGCCAGCTCCAGTGCGTGGCAGAACCCCGCGCAGGCCGCCGACACGTCGAAGGCCGAGCCCTCGAAGCCGTCCAGCAGGGCGCCGACCCGGCTGGCCAGCGGAGGGGCCTGGAAGAGGTAGGACATGGTGGCCGTGATGATCACCCCGACCTGGGTGGCGGACACCCCGGCGTCGGCCAGTGCCTTGTCGACGGCCGTCGCCGCCATCACCTCCAGCGTCTCGTCGGGCTGGGCGAAACGCCTGCTCCTGATCCCGGTCCGGCGCCGGATCCACTCGTCCGAGGAGTCGATCCGGCGGCAGACCTCCTCGTTGCCGACCACGCGGCGCGGACGGTAGCCGCCGACCCCGGTGATCCTCGCGTACCGCGGGGGCTCCCCGGCGGGTGCGTACTCGGCCATCGCTGTTCCTCTCGTTCCCTGGGTGGTCTCCGGTACCGGGGCGAGGTCCGCCGGGCGGGCCCGCTACCCGGCGAGCCTGCGGTACCGGCTGCCGTGGAAGACCAGTGGCTGGACCTGCGGATCGACGCCCATGACATGCACCCGGAGCAGGACGATCTCGTGGTCCCCGGCGCGGATCTCCCGCTCGACCGAGCAGTCGAACCAGGCGCCGGCGCCGCCGAGCAGCACGGCGTCCTCCCCGCTGCGGTGCCACTCCAGGCCGGCGAACCGGTCCGCGCCGCGCGCGGCCAGCTGCCGGCCGACCCCCTCCTGGGCGCCGCCCAGCACGCTGACGCCGATCCGCGCGGCGCGGCGCAGCCGCGGCCAGGTCGTCGAGGTGAGCGCGACGCAGACGGAGACCAGCGGCGGGTCGAGCGAGACCGGGGTGAAGGAGGAGGCGGTCAGGCCGACCGGTGCGCCGTCGACCAGCGCCGCCAGCGCCGTCACACCGCTCGGGAAGGCGCCGAAGGCGCGGCGCAGCGCGACCGGGTCGGGGGTGCGGCCGACGGGCTCCACCGGGATGGCCGCCGCCTCCGGTGCGCGGCCGCCGAGGCCCGCCCCGGCGCTCACCGCGTCACCGGCGCCGCGCCCGGGGCGCCGCCGGGGCCCCGCGCGCCGTCGAAGACCGCCGCCGCGGCGGCGTAGTCGCCCTCCTCGCGCGCGGTGTCCATGATGAACGTCCCGCACCCGGCGTCGATGTACCGCATGATCTCCGATCCGACCTTCTCGTGACTGCCCACCAGGTAGGGGCAGTACGTCGCGTAGTTGAGGAACGGCCCCATCCAGTACGGGCTGTCCGGCCCGCCGGGGAACTCCTTGGCGGCGGACAGCCGTTCGACCCAGTGCGAGTCCGAGACGCCGCGGGCCAGCATCTGCGCGAGCCGGCCGGCCCGGCTCGCCGGGAAGCGCTCGTGCGCCACCGCCCAGGCCTGGCTGTCGGTGTCGCGGGCGATGAGGCCGATGCGGACGCCGCCGCCCCGCAGCTCGGCGTGCGCGTCCGGCCCCGCCCCGTCCGACGGCTCCGGGTAGCGCACGGGGACGGCGCCCAGGGTCCGGGCCGCCAGCAGGCCCGCCTCGGAGGAGCCCGAGATGTACAGTTCGGGCCTCAGCGCGGCGGGTATCGCGGGGAACAGCGGAGGCGTCCGCACCCGGTAGTAGGCGCCCTCGAAGTCGACCGGGGTGCCGGCCAGCAGCCGCCCGACCAGTTGCGCGTACTCGGTGAGCCGCCGGTACCGCTCGTCGTGCGGGGTGTCGTCGCCGAGAGCCGCGAGGTCGGCCACGGCGCCTCCGGCCACCAGGTTGAGGGCGATCCGGCGCCCGTACACCGACGCGTAGGTCGCGATCCGCTTGGCCACCGCGTAGGGGTGGTTGTAGACGGGTTGCAGGGCGACCAGCGGTGCGAAGTCCTCGGTGGCCGTGAGCACCTCCTGGGCGACGACCCAGGGGTCGACGGTGTTGTTGTCGGAGTAGACGAGGGCGCCGGTGAAGCCGGCCGCCTCCGCCCGGCGCGCGGCGCGGCGGACCGTCTCCAGGTAGCCGCCCGGACCGGCGGGCGGCGGAATCGTCGCGAACAGCCGAAGGCCTGGGGTTTCATCGGCCACGGAGCCACCTCTTCTCGTCGGCCCGACCCGGCAGGGGGGTGTCGCAGCCACGTTAGGGCGCACACGGTGGTGTCCCTCCAGGTAGTGCGCAGGCAACTTTCCTGCCTGTGTTCCGGCGCCCCGAAGCTGCCGCCTACTTGCCTGTCCCGGCCGCGGCGGCCCTCCTAGGCTGGCGCAGCATCACCCGTGGTCACCGGAGTCGGGTGCCCTGCGAACGAACGGAGCCGTCCGTGCCCGAGTCCGCCCGTCTGTCCCACGGTCAGCTCTCCGTCTGGCGCGACATCCGGGGGCTGGGCCGTGATCGCTGGCACGAGGCCAACACCCGGACCATCTGGGCGGTGGCCGACGACGGGGAGCCCGGCGTGGACGAGGTCGAGCACGCCGTCCTCGGGCTGGCCGGCCGGCACGAGTCGCTGCGGACGGTGTACGAGCTGACGGATCCGTACGCGCCGGCCCAGCGGGTGCTGCCCTCCGCGGGCGAGGCCGGCTCGGGGGCGGTCGATTCGGGGGTGGTCGAGTGCCGTCCCGAGGAGTTCGACGAACTCGTCAGGGGCCTGGCGGCCGAACCCTTCGACCTGCGGGCCGCGCCCAGCTGGCGGTTCCGCGTCGTCACCGTGGGAGGGCGCCCCCGCGCGGTGGTCATGATCAAGCATCACATCACCGCGGACGGCTGGAGCAACGCCATCCTGGAGTCGGAGTTCCGCGCCGCCCTGCACCCGGCGGCGGAGGCCTCGGCGACCGTCACCGCACCGGCCCCGCGCGAGCTGGCCGCCTGGCAGCACTCCGACGGCCAGCGGGCCCGCCGGGCGGCGCTGACCGCGCACTGGGAGCGGATCTTCGACCTCGACGCCGCCTCGCCGGGCACGGCCGGGGGCGCGGCGGCGCCCGGCACGGCGTCCCAGTACTCCGTGCGCTCCCGGCAGGCGTACCAACGCGCGCAGCGGCTCGCGGAGCGGTTCTCCGTCCCGGTCTCCAGTGTCGTGCTGGCCGCGTTCACCTGGAGTGTGGCGCGCGCCGCCGGCCCGGGCACGCCGGTCGTCCAGCTGATGTCCTCCAACCGGTTCGTCCAGCCGTGGAAGAACGTGGTCAGCTCCATGAACCAGTGGACGGCGGTGTCGCTCGGCGACGCACCCGGGGAGTTCGAGCCGTTCGTCGCCCACGTCCACACCCAGAGCCTGCCGGCCTACCGGCACGGGATGTACGACGTGGACGAGGTCGACGCCCTCCGCGACCGGGTCCGCCGCGGCCGCGATCCCTACCAGGCGTCCTGCGCCTTCAACTTCCTGACGGACGCCGCGGCGCCCCCCGGGTCCGCGCCCGAGTCCGGAACGGTCCGGGAGGTCCCGTTCTCGCTGATCGGGCACCCCTGCTACCTGCGGGCCACGGACGAGGGCGGCCGGACGCTGGAACTGCGGCTGCGCACCATGGGGATCGCGGACGGCGTCACCCGGGACATCCTCGAAGGCACCGTCGCCCGGCTGTCGGACGCCACCCCCTGAACCGAACACACCCTTCCGGCCTCTGCCCGCCCATGGAGTCGCCCGTGCCTGCCCATGTGATCGTCCTCCACCGTTGGACCGACTCCTACGCCGACTACGCGGCCTACCTCGACCACGCCGTCCACCGGGTCAGCTACGTGACCACGCCACGGGCCCGGGCGGCGCTCCCGGCGGCCGCGGCCGCCGTCGCGGTGGTGCCGAGCACCGAGGACCGCGCCGAGGTACGGGCCGCCGTCGACCGGCTCGCCGCCCGGCACGGCGCCCCCGGGCGGATCGTCGCCCTGCACGAGGTGGACCTGGACGTCGCGGCCGAACTGCGCGAGCAGCTCGGGATACCCGGCGAGACACCGGACCAGCTGCACCCCTTCCGCGACAAGCTGGCGATGGCGCGCCGGCTCGCCGCCCACGACGTCCCGGTGCCCGCCGCCGACGCCGCACCCGACCACCCGGCGGTCGCCGGGTTCGCGCGGCGCCACGGCTGGCCGGTGATCCTCAAGCCCGTCCGCGGAACGGCGAGTTCGCACGTCTCCCGGCTGGACGGGCCGGCCGACCTGGCGGCGTACGTCTTCCCCCCGGGCGTCCCGCTGATGGTGCAGTCGTACCTGCCGCACGAGATCCTGCACGTCGACGGGGTCGCCGCCGACGGCGACCTGCGGGTCTGGCGCGCCTCGCGGTACCTCAGCACCTGCCTCGACTTCACCCGGGGCGACGCGCTCGGCTCGGTCGAGATCGACGACCCCGTCCTGCTCAAGGCGATCGGGGAGTTCACCCGGCGCGCCGTCCTCGCGATGTCGGCCGACCCGTGGGTGTTCCACCTCGAACTCTTCGCCTCCGAGGAGGGCGACGAACCGGCGTTCCACGTGCTGGAGGTCGGGGCGCGCCCCGGCGGGGCCGAAGTCCCGTTCGTCTGGCGCGAGGTGCACGGCGTCGACCTGATGGCGGCCGCCGTCGACGTCCAGCTCGGCCGGCCGCTGCCCGCCTACACCCTCTCGGCGGATCCGGCCGACGGCGACGGCGAGTGCGGCGGCTGGCTGCTCGTGCCCACACCGGCCGCGCGCCCGTGCCGCGTCCTCGCCGCGGCGCCGCAGAGCGCCCTGGAGGACGGGCCCTACGCCGAGCGCCTCCCCGAACCGGGCCGGCTGCTGGCCGACACCCCCGGCTACGAGCACTCGGGCGCGCGGTTCCGCTTCCGCGGCCGCACCGGCGCCGACGTGCAGCGCGCGGTCACCCGCACCGCCGCCCGCTTCGACTTCCGCTGCGAACCCGTCGACGCGACCCGCCCGCCCCGCGTCGTCATCGTCGGCACCGGCGGCCGCGAGTACCGGGAGTACGCGCTGCAGGACGCGGCGGCGCACGGCCGGGTGTCGACGGTCAACGACACGCCCGCCGGCTGGGAGCTGCCGTACCTCGCCGGGCACCGGGTGGCGGACACCGGGGACGTGGACGCGCTCACGGCGGCGGTGGCCGGGATCCTGGACGGCGACACCGGCCCGGCCGGGCTGCTCACCTGGAGCGAGGTGCTGCTGGAGCGGACCGCCGAGGCGGCCGCGCGCCTCGGGCTGCCGCACATGGCCCCGGACGCCGTCCGCAACTGCCGCGACAAGCTGCGCACCCGGCGCCTGCTGGAGCAGGCCGGACTGCCGTCCGCACGCTACGCGGTGGCGCACGGCCTCGACGAGGCCCTGGCGGCGGCGGCCCGGATCGGGTACCCGGTGGTGGTCAAGCCGCGCGCCCTGGCGGGGAGCAGCGGCGTGGTGCTGGCCCGCACGCCCGCCGGGCTCGCCGACGTCCACCGGCACGCGGCCGCGGCCGCGTTCGCGGGCCTCGACCCCCTCGACGGCCTGATGATCGAGGAGTACCTCGACGGCCCGGAGATCAGCCTCGACAGCGTGGTCGTCGCGGGCGAGGTGCACTGCGTCAACCTGGCGCGGAAGCGGATCGGATACCCGCCCTTCTTCGAGGAGGTCGGGCACCTGGTCTCCCCGTGGCGCCACGAGCCCTGGGCCGACGAGGTGGTCGACACCGTCACCCGGGTCCACGCGGCCCTCGGGGTGACCACCGGCGTGACCCACGCCGAGCTGCGGCTCACCCGCAGCGGTCCGCGCCTGGTGGAACTCAACGGACGGCTCGGGGGCGACTTCATCCCGCTGCTCGGCCGGCTGGCCACCGGCGTCGACCTCACCGCGGCGGCCGTCGACGTGTCGCTCGGCAGCCTCCCGGTCCTGCGGCCGACCCGCGAGCGCTGCGCCGAGGTGCGGTTCCTCTACCCCGGCCAGGACGGCACCGTGGGACGGCTGGACGTCTCCGGCGCCCGCGAGGTACCGGGCGTGGAGCGGGTGGTCGCCCTGGCGGCCGCCGGGCAGCGCCTGCTGCTCCCGCCGCGCGGCGTGGTGCCGAGACTGGCCGCCGTCATCGCCACCGGCGGCGACGCCGCCGAGTGCGGCGCCGTGCTGGACGAGGCGATGAGCCGAATCGTTGCAACCATCACCCCCGTGGAGGAGGCGTGAACACGGACATGACCCTGCCCCGAGTCACCCATGTTGTGCTGGGATTCAGCGTCGGCCTGCTGAACCAGCTGGACCGGATCCTGCCCGCCGGCTCGGTCCTGGTGGTCGAGGAGCCCGCGATCTGCGCCGCCCGGCACGTGGCCGAGCAGCTCGGGCGGCTCAACTGCGCGGCGGGGGTCGTGGAGGCCCCCGTCCAGGACGAGGCGAACGCCGCGGGGCTCGCCGCGCTCGTCGAGCGGCCGGCCGCGGTGCGCGCCGTGCTGCCCGGCCTGGAGTACACGGTGGTCGCGGCCGCCGAACTGGCCGAGGCCTGGGGGCTGCCGAACGGCGGGCCCCGGGCCGTCCGCGCCTTCCGGGACAAGGCGCTGCTGCGCGAGACGACCCGGGGCCGGGGGATCGGGCAGCCGGACTGGCTGCGGGTCGAGGACCCGCAGGCCGTCGCCCGGTTCCGCGACGAGCACGGCGGCGAGTGCGTCCTGAAGCCGACGCACCTCCAGGGCAGCGCCGGCATCCAGCTCCTCGGGCCCGAGGACGACATCGACGAGGCCTGGAAGCGGACGGAGGGCGCCGACGAGGTGCACCTGCGCACCGCGCACGCCGGCCGGGCCGGCTACGTGGCCGAGGAATGGCTGCACGGACCGGAGATCAGCACCGAGGTCCTGGTGCACGAGGGCCGCGTGGTGTTCCTCAACACGACCGCGACGCAGCTCTTCCCCGGCCGCCACCCGGTCGAACTCGGCCACGTCGTCCCGGCCCCGGGCCAGGGCGCGGCGACCGAGCAGGCCGTGCACGCCCTCGTCGCCGCGACGGGCTTTCGCAGCGGCATCCTGCACGCCGAGTGGATCCTGCGCGAGGGCACGCCCCACCTGCTGGAGTGCGCCGCCCGGCTGCCCGGGGACTACATCCCGTTCCTCATCGCCCTGGCCTACGACAGCGACCTCGTCCGCGGCTTCGTCGACGTGCTGGAGGGGAGGCCGCCCGTGATGGCCGGGGCCCCCGTCCGGGGTGCGGCGGTCCGGTTCCTGGACGCGGCCCCGGGAGTCGTCCGGGAGGTCCGCGGCCTCGACCCGGCCCGGGCGCTGCCCGGGGTGGTGGACATCTGGCTGTCCGCCGAGGAGGGCCGGACGGTCGAACCCGTGACGAGCTCCTGGTCGCGGGCCGGCGAGGTGGTGGCCGTGGGCGCGGACCGGGAGGAGGCGGCCGCCAACGCGCTGGCCGCGGCCCGGGCCGTCGAGATCGTCACCACCCCGCTCCCGTAGCGGGATCCGCGACCACCCGCCCCGACCGGGCGGCGCACCACCGCGCGGCTCGGCCCCGGCCGGGCCGCGTCGGCGTTTCCGGGAGCAGCGCCGCGACCCCACGCTGGCGCGCCGCCCCGGGAACGCGGGAGCCGGGGCCGGTACCGACATCCACGT